>NZ_JBGUAV010000003.1:0-275681 GCF_041821005.1 Halalkalibacter sp. AB-rgal2 | reverse complement strand
CACTTGTAAAGTAAAATTTTTTAGGAATCTAAGAAGTGTTTAACTTAAGAAGGGTGTAAGAGACGCGTTAGGGCTTTTGAACGAAACGACTATTAGTAGCATAAGGTGGCTTATTCCGTCACACTTACTCCACCATCCTCACTAATTTCAACAGTAGAATAACTTTTGAATGGTTCATTCGATATGATAGTTTGCTCTAGAGGCTCTTTTAGGCTGTGCATATAATCTTCATACGTTTTTCGATCTTTAATGATGTGATAGTAATACACCTTTGTTCCGTTAATCGTGTCAATCTCTTTAAATTGGATATTATTTGGGAATTTCTTATGAAACCATAGGCTTGCTTCATTATGATTGTGGAAATCTGGCATTTCCTCATACAATTCTAATAAATTTAGTTCCATTTTCTCCACTCCTTTTTCATAGGGACAAGCTCTCTCTCTTTCAACTACCTAACTGATTTACAGCTCCACATTCATTTTACTATAGAAATTCATTCTTTGTCCTTATGTACTACTAGTATATTCGAATTTCGATCTTTGTATGTGTGTGTATGTCTTTGTATAATTTATATTTTTGCTCACATGATAAAAAGGTTAAATGATGTCTAAAGAAGAATAGGTGAGCAGAATGGAATCAAGCTGGCTTGCGATTGTTCCTTTTTTATTTGTGATACCCATTGCGATTTATACGAAGCAAGTTCTCCCAGGTCTGTTCGTTGGTCTCTTAGTGGGCTCTTATTTAATCGAACCGACCTTTCTAGGTGGAGTTCAAGCAATGTTTGTTTATGTTGTTCAAGCGTTAATTGACCCAAATAATATTAAAATAATAGTCTTTCTATATTCGTTTTCTGGCTTAGTTGGTATGGTAAAAGTAACTGGTGGGATTAGAGGGTTTGTGGAGAAGGCTGCTGAACGAATTCATACGAGAAAGCAAGCGTTAGTTTTGACGTATGTGTCGACAATCGGGACCTTTAGTGCTCCGACATTTCGCTTTGTTACAATCGCACCGATTATGAGAGCTTTGTTGAAAAGAGTGAGAATGACGACTGCTGAATTAGGATTTATTATCGAAACGACAGCAACTCCTGTTATTGTCCTCATTCCAGTTGCAACGGCATTTGTCGGTTATATGGTATCTGTTATTCAAATGGCAACAGAGAATGAAGGGCTTGAAATCGATCCTTACTCTCTCTTTATTCAAAGTATACCTTTTAATTTTTTTTCCATTGTCATGATCGGCTTAGGGATTTATTTGAGCTTCTTTCATCGTGCAAAGAAAAAATCAACAGCACCTTTAGAAATAACAGATAGGGAAGAAGAGGATGATTGGCATGAATGTCATCCAGTCGTTTCAACGGAATTGCCGATTAAGCCGTGGAATTTGGTTCTTCCACTAGTTCTCGTTATCGGGTTGACTTTGTTTTTAACTTGGTGGGACGGGTATGAACGTGGAGTAGGGCCATTCGAAGCGTTTATTCGAGCGAACGTCCTTGATGCAATGGTGGTGGCGTTGCTGTTGACGACGATGATGACGATGGTATTTTATTTATTACAAAAATTTAAGCTGTCTGATTTAATTGAAAGCTTTGTGTTCGGTGGAAATGAATTAATGAGTGTCATTATTCTTCTTTCTATCGTTTGGGGATTGTCAGCTGTAACAGATGATTTGGGATTTTCTAGCTTTGTTACAGCTCATACTAGTTGGATTCCACCATTGTTTATTGCTCCGTTGATCTTCCTGTTTGGTGCTGCCGTTTCGTATTTTATCGGTTCCGCATGGGGAACGTGGGGAATTCTTATGCCACTCGGAATGGCTCTTGCGATAGCTGGTGACGTTTCATTCCCACTCGTTGTCGGTGCGGTCTTTGCAAGTGGTGCATTCGGAGCGTTTGCTTCACCGTTAAGTGATGATACGAATACAATTGCCAAAATATTAGGATTAACCGTTATTGATTATGCCAAGTATAAATTAAAACCAGCATTAATAGCCGCAGCGATTACGGCTGTTTTGTATACAGTTGTGACGTTTGTCGTTTAGTTAGCTAGTATATTTCCTGAGCACCTCCTCATATGCAAAACTGTATTGAATAAGGAGGTGCTATAATCGGTCTTGTGAAAGGAATGATAGTTGCTACTTGGATTTTTATGTTAATATGGTTAGCGTACGAGGTCAACTAGTAAGTCATATTAAGATTCATCATGAAATAGGTATACGATCGTTTTCTTAACAATACATATAGAATTTGTTCTGAATTTTGTTATATTTGTATGATGGGATGGCTGTCCCGTTCTCTATTGATGCATACGGAAGGTGTCATGAAGTAAATCAATTGAAAGGTACAATAGTTAACCGAAATGGCTCTCGTTTTGTTGGAGCTTATGCCTAATAGATTAGTAATGAAAGGTGAGCGATAGAAGATGAATAAGGTACTCGTCATAGAAGCTACTGGTATATTAGGGAAGCTGGTCTGTCAAGAGATACTTAGGCAATTGGATCGTTCACAATTAGTTGTAGCGGATTATCAGATAGAGAGAGGAAAACAATTAGCTCAATCGCTAAGTAATCAAACAGAGTTTTGTTATGTGGATATAACGAAGCGCGATAGTATCGAAGCTGCTATTTGTCAAGTAAATGTCGTTATCGTCGCATTAAAACAAAAAGAACCAGCTGTGCAGAAGCTTTGTATAGGGAGGGGAGTACACTGTATAGATGTGACTCCTTTTTCGTCGTTCACTAGTCAAGTAGAGCAATTACATAATTATGCTCTTGAAAAGAGAGTTTGTTCTATTACTATGTCTGGATTCTTTCCTGGATTATCTGCTTTAATGGTGAAGAAAGCAGTAAAACAATTTGATGAAGTGAGTAATGTTGATGTCGCATTGCTACAACATACAAATGCTAAAGCCGGAATAACGGGTATCATGGATATGCTTCAAATCATTTCAGAGCCTGTAACAAAAGAGAATCAGCTCACGTACACTGGATTTACAAGGCGTAAAAAACTTCCCTTCGGTGATTGTCAGACACTACGGTTTGTCAGAGAGATCCACCATGACGAAAAGGAATTTGTAGCTGAAAAGTTAGGTCTAGATTCGATTCATTATTGGACTGCTTGGAATAACGATTCCTTTAATCATTTACTTTTCATTTTATAAAAAATAGGCTTATTAAAGCGGCTCGTAAAAATGAAAAATCCAAGACTGTTGTCCCATTTCGTTAAGCATAATCAGTCGAAAGGTGAAGAAGCTTTTTTGACGGTTGAAGTGATTGGGATGATATCAGGTACGCGAAAAAAGAAGGCTTTGACATTATCAACACCTTCTGATTATCAAGTAACTGCAATGGCAACAGCTGCACTAGTTAACGTGATTAACAATCGTCATGCTGGAGTTGTTTTTCCATTTGAACTAACAGATGTCGATACAGTATTAAACATTATAAATTCGAAAAGCATCAGTTTAACCGAGTGTTAGAAATAAAAAGATTCTGTAAACCCCCTTGACAGATAAAACGATAAAGCGATAAAATGAGTAAAATTCAAAATTTCAAAAAGTTCTAAAAACGCGAGGATTGGGAGTATTAAGGAGTCCCTGTTGTGTAGAGAGCTGTCGGTTGGTGAAAGGCAGTCAACAGAATCCCCAACTTACCCAGGAGTGGTAAGGCTGATAAGGCCTTAACGGATAACGTCCGTAATCAGTTGTAGAGTGGATTTGCTTTCGCGAATCAAGAAGAGTGGTACCACGTAGGTTCAGCCTATCGTCTCTTAAGGAGATGGTAGGCTCTTTGTTTTGCTTTATTTTGAAGGAGAGGATGTTTGTCATGGAAAGTTATCGAAAGTATACACGAACGTATTTTATGCCTCCAGAAAAGAGTACAAATTGGATGGAGAAGGAATATGTAACAAAGGCACCTAAATGGTGTAGTGTCGATCTTCGTGATGGGAATCAGGCATTAATCGTCCCAATGAACTTAGAGGAGAAGCTTGAGTATTTTCAAACGCTTGTTGATCTAGGCTTTAAAGAAATTGAGGTCGGTTTTCCTGCTGCATCTGAGACAGAGTTCACCTTTTTGCGAACGCTTATTGAACAAGACTTGATTCCAGAAGATGTGACTATTCAAGTGCTGACACAAGCACGTGAGCATATCATTCGTAAAACGTTTGAATCGTTAAAAGGAACGCACAAGGCAGTCGTTCATTTATATAATTCAACTTCTGTTGCCCAGCGTGAGCAAGTATTCCGTAAGTCAAAAGAGGAAATTATTAATATTGCTGTTAAAGGAGCAGAACTTTTAAAGCAATGTGCTGAGGAGACGGAGGGAGAGTTTATTTTCCAATATTCTCCTGAAAGCTTTACAGGGACAGAAATTGACTTTTCACTGGAGATCTGTAATCGAGTGTTAGATGTTTGGAAGCCAACTGCAGCCAATAAGGTGATCATCAATCTTCCAGCAACCGTGTCACTTTCTATGCCACATGTGTATGCGAGTCAAATTGAATATATGAGTAATCACCTGAAATATCGTCATAATGTCATTGTATCGATTCACCCACATAACGATCGGGGTACAGGTGTAGCTGATGCAGAGCTAGGAATGCTTGCTGGTGCAGATCGTGTTGAAGGTACTTTATTTGGAAACGGTGAGCGTACAGGGAACGTTGATATTGTCACTCTTGCTCTAAATTTATTCTCACATGGTGTTGATCCAGAGTTAAACTTAAACAATCTTCCTCGTGTCATTGAAGTGTATGAGCGCATGACGAAAATGAAAGTACATGAACGTCATCCATACGGTGGGGAGCTTGTGTTCACAGCATTCTCAGGCTCGCATCAGGATGCTATTGCTAAAGGGATGAAATGGCATGAAACACATGAAGTTGATCATTGGACTGTACCTTATTTATTAATTGATCCAGCTGATATTGGCCGAGAATATGAAGGAGATATTATACGGATTAATAGTCAGTCAGGAAAAGGCGGTATTGCTTACGTATTGAAGCAAACGTACGGATTAGACTTACCACTACAAATGCGCGAAAGCTTCGGTTATCGAGTGAAGAATGTATCAGATCATCAAAACAAAGAGTTGAGCACCAAAGAAATTTATGGGATTTTTAAAGAAGAATACATTAATGTTGAAAACCCAGTTGAGTTTCTCCATTATACGTTAGGCGATCAAAGCTCATCATCTGTTAAAGTGAAGGTCAAGGTAGACGGGGAAGAGCTAGAATTAACTGGCATTGGCAATGGAACGTTAGATGCGATTAGTCAAATGCTTCAAGAAAGGCTACAAGTGCAATATTCAAATCTAGCTTATTCTGAGCATGCGCTAGAAGCAGGATCACAGTCTCAGGCCGTCTCATATGTTGGAATTACAGATGGAAATGACGAAGTCTTTTGGGGCTGTGGGATAGACGCTGATATTATGACATCATCCATTAGAGCATTATTCAGCGCTGTTAATAAACTCGTAATGGCGAGCCGGTAAAAGGAAAGGAAGAGTGATACTGACTAAAGGTATCGCTCTTTTGCTCATTGGCTTTGATTTCTTGCAAAGCGGATAAACATTCCGTTCTCAATTGGAGAGCTAGATGGCTACCATGAAGATGAGACAATTAATTGGGAGCTGTATACGTGTTACAGTGTAGTCCATTTTTTTAAAGCGTTAGCATGGGGTAGGAGGATGAGCGAAAAGCAGTTTCAATTATTGAAAATCTATTCATTGGATGTCCTTTTTTAAAGACGAATATACCATGGTCGTATGGTAATTTAGGAGGTGAATAAATGGCTAAAAAAATGAAAATAGATCAACCGAAATTACATACTAGCTTAAGAGAAACGTCTATACACGAACTATATAATGACGATGAACATGAATTAGTACAAGCGCAAATAGAAGGAGAGACGATTGAAGGTTTTTCCTTAAGAAAAGCAATTATGTCTAAAGTGCTTATTAAGAATATCACCATTCACAAAGCGAATCTTCCTGCAGTTGATCTGACAGATGTCGTATTTGAAAATTGTAACTTAGCAAATGCTAGTTTACGAGAAGGATTGATTCATCGAGTGACGTTTAAGGATTGTAAATTAACGGGGATTGATTTTTCAGGAGCTCACATTGGTCATGTCACTTTTGAGCAGTGCATCATTGATCTCAGTCAATTTACTGAAGCAACATTAAAGCAAGTACATTTTGAAAAGTCATCGTTAAAAGGCGCAAACTTTTACGGTTGTCAGTTTAAAAACGTTAACTATTCTAAAAGTGATTTAACGGATATTGATTTTATCGAGACAAGCTTAAAAAGTGTGGATCTAAGTACCTCGACCTTTGAGCAGCTTCATGTAAGCTTTGAGGCGTTACGAGGATGTAAAGTATCAAAGGAGCAAGCTGTCGGCTTTGCAAAATTACTCGGATTAGAGATTGTTGATCACTCGTGAAGTCTACTTTAGTGTAAGTTAAAGGGAAGAAATGATTTGGAATGCTGAAAAGAGCTTGATACTCCCAAGTTTTTAAGCGAAATATGAATTTTGTATTGGAACGTAAAGAAGCATAAGAATTAAAGGAGCCGGAGTCTAATGAGTTGAACCCGGCTCAACATGTTTAAAGAAATCCATCGAACGGCCCTCTCTCTATGAAATAAATAAGCTAATTGTTAGAAGGATGACTGTGACAATTCCTGGGTTTTTTAAGTTTTTCTTTTTCATTCTACATTCCCTCCTGAATGTGTCGTTCTTTTAATTACTTATATTCTAGCAAGATAATGTGAGGCTGTAAGAGGTTTCGTTAGGTAATATAACAAGCTTTTATGTGATTGAGATTTACTTCATATAGCTATTAATGATATGATTATAGAGAATAAAAAAAAGAAATTTCTAAACGATCGCCCTAACCATAATGATTGTTTTGTAATAATAAAAAGGAGCCAGGTTCCGTTTGAGGAATACTGGCTTCAACTTATACATGTTTTAGTTTTCCGTTTATGATGTAAATAAGCTAATCGTGAGAAGGATGACTGTAAAGATTCCTGGGTTTTTTAAGCCTTGCTTTTTCATTAAACGTTCCCTCCTGAATGTGACGCTCATTTGATTACTTACATCTTAGCAAGAATCTAGAAGGCTGTAAGGAGATGCGTTAGGTTATATGACAAGCTTTTTGTTTGTTATTACTAAAAGAGTAGAACTAGAATATGTATCGTTTCACTAAAATGAATAAGAGGGGGATATAAATTGGCAGTAACGATTACGTATGAAGCGATTGATCGACCATTAACGGATAAAGAATTAAATCAAGTAGATGTGTTACACAAAACGGTCTTCAGCTCGTCTCACTCAATTATTGATAAAATGACAGACAAGCCACGATTAATTGTCCATCTTGCTCTCCATCAAAGTAAACCAGTTGGTTATAAAATAGGCTATGAGCTGGAAAATAAGACTTTTTACAGTTGGCTAGGCGGGGTGGATCCAATCTATCGAAAGCGCGGAATAGCGGCAAAGCTATTGGAAAAGCAACACACAACTTTAAAAGAGCTGGGTTATGAGAAAGTCCAGACGAAAACGATGAACAGATGGCGACAAATGCTTTTGTTAAATATAAAAATGGGTTTCGATGTAATCCGAACATATACGGATGATAAGGGTAGGCACAAAATTGTGTTGGAGAAGAAGTTGTGAGGTGAGAGATTGCAAAGCAAATAAATCGCTAAGATTCGATTGACAAATCAATCGATGAAGCAGCTTTTGGGAATCGCTATGGAATCTTATTTTTATTACCTGGAACTCTTTTACTTGTTTAAATCCAATTTTCACAAATGCCAAAATGAATAAAAAATCAAACATTTTGAAAATAACCATCCATCAGAAAAATTTATGATGGATGGTTATTTGAGGGTCTCTTATGATGAGGTGTAAAATAAGATTGCATCTTGGTAGCGGTCGATTTTCCGCTTTCTTTTGGAAAGATACGTTTTTATTTCACGATTCCTCTTTCAATACCTTTCTAAACTCCTCTGTTAATAACGGTACTATCTCGAATAAATCACCGACAATTCCGTAATCAGCTATTGAAAAAATCGGCGCATCAGGGTCTTTATTGATAGCAACAATGACCCGTGATTGACTCATTCCAGCAACATGCTGGATGGCTCCACTAATCCCACAGGCGATGTAGAGTTCAGGAGTGACAACTTTTCCTGTTTGCCCAATTTGTAATGAGTAATCGCAATAGTTTGCATCACAGGCTCCACGAGATGCACCAACAGCACCATTTAAAACGTCGGCTAATTGTTTAAGTGGTTTAAAGCCATCAGCACTTTTAACGCCTCGCCCGCCGGCTATGACTATTTTTGCTTCGGTTAAGTCAATCTTTCCAGTTGTTTTTTGGACAATGTCTTTAATTGTAGATTGTAAAGATGGAGGCTGCTTAAACGGTACATTCTTTACTTGAGCAACGTTCCCTCTTGATGTACTTGCTGATAAATTGTTTGGTCGAATCGTTAAAACCCACGGTGAGTGGTGGAATGTCTTTTTTTCAAATGCTTTTCCAGCATAAATAGGACGTGTAATGACAATATGTTCTTCATCACATTCAATTGAAGTAGCATCAGAGATTAGCCCTGCATCTAGAGCTGCAGCAAGCATCGGTGCAAGATCACGTCCGATTGCTGTATGTCCACAGATGATACCGGTAGGCTGGCATTCTACGAGGACATCACTCAAAGCATGAACATAAGACTCAGGAATGTAATGAGCTAAGGAATGATCATCAATTGTGAAAATCGTATCAAGCTCATAGGCCGATAATGTTTCGACGACTGTCTCAAGCTTGTGCCCAATGACGACAACGTTAATAGAGCTAGCATCGACGATTTGTGCTGCTACAATCGCTTCGAAAGTCACTTGGCGGAGCACGCCATTTCGGTGTTCCGCAATTATAAGAGTCGTTTGGCCCACAATTATTCCCCCTTTACAAATGTATTTGTTCTTGTAGCTTAGCGATCAAAGATTTGACCTGATCATCTGGAGCTCCATTTAGACGTACGCCAGCTGTTTTTTTCGGTGGTAGGAAGACAGTCTGTTGTGTCGTTTTGGCGATTAAGCCATCAGAAGCTAAGTGAAGGTCATCAATTAGGAGCTCCTTTAAAGGCTTGCGCTTTGCTTTCATAATCCCAGGCAAGCTAGGGTAACGGGGCTCATTTAACCCTTGTTGAGCGGTGAATAGAGCTGGTAACGTTACGTTAATCGTTTCGAGGTCCCCTTCAGCGTCTCGTATGACTTGGGCTGTACCTTCCTGTATAGAAAGTGAGGTAATCGAGCTGACATGCGGGAGATTGAGTGCGTGAGCAAGACGAATAGCCACTTGCCCGTCACCATTATCAATGGAAAAGTAGCCTCCAAGTATGAGGTCAATATCTTTGTTTTGTAAAAAGGCTGACAGTACTTTCGCTATGCAGCTTGCATCTTCTGGTATATCGTCATTTAAGAGATGAATGGCTTCATCAGCACCCATAGCAAGAGCTGTTCGCAATGCATCACTTGTTCGTTTTGGACCAACAGAAAGAACCGTTACGTTTCCGCCATGCTCATCTCGTTGGCGAATCGCTTCCTCGACTGCGTATTCATCATATGGATTGATGACAAATTGAGCATCGTCCTCTGTTATGATTCCGTTTTCAATAATGATTTTTTCCTCAGTATCAAACGTTTGCTTCAGTAACACAAAAATATTCATGTCTGACACTCCTCTCCTTCTTAACTTCTATACATCTATGTTGCTTGCCTATGCTAACATGCTTACTTTTAGAAGAATGATGTAAATTGACTAGAACAGCTTGTTTCCTATGAATATCTTCTATTCGTTGACAATATAAGTGTACAGACAAAGAGTTTGAAGCATTGGAGGGGGGAGAGGGATGGCTCAATGGCTACAGTTGCTGGCATTTCTAACTGTATGCGTTTGCAGCTTTTATTTGTTCGTAAAGGTTGTTTATCATCGTTACCTCTATATGAAGCTTGGCCGAAAAACAGAGTTGAAGACAGATTTATCGAAACGAATTCGTGTGTTTGGTAAGGAAGTATTTGGGCAAACAAAGCTACTGAAGGATCGTAAGAGTGGCTGGATGCATCTGTTGATCTTTTATGGTTTTATCATTTTGCAGTTAGGTGCACTCGATCTCATCGTTAAGGGATTTGGTATTGAAAGGCTTCCAATACCTGGATATGATGTCTTTGTTCTTGTTCAAGAAATAACGGTTTTACTCGTATTATTGGCGATTGGCTATGCAGCATACCGACGCTACGGTGAAAAGCTACCACGGTTAAAGCGAGGAAAAAAACCTAGTATCGTTATATATTTTATTGTCTCACTAATGATCTCTGTCTACTTAACGCTAACATTCGAGCGCGTGATGCATGATTTAGTCTTTTCAGCTTTTGCACCAATCTCTTCATTTTTGGCCCTTCCATTTATTAATATCCATTCCACAGTTGCTTCGAGTCTATTTTATGTTAGCTGGTGGCTTCATTTGCTGATTTTATTAGCTTTTCTCATTTATGTCCCACAATCAAAGCATTTTCATTTGTTAACAGCTCCGGTGAATATTTTTCTAAAAAGAACAGAACCTGTCGGTAAATTGAGTAAATTAGATTTTGAAGATGAGAACGCAGAGTCGTTCGGAGTCAGTCAGGTGGAGGATTTCTCACAAAAACAGCTACTTGATTTTTATGCTTGTGTGGAGTGTGGACGTTGTACGAATGTTTGCCCCGCTACAAACACCGGGAAGCTATTGTCTCCGATGCATCTTATTACGAAAATGCGTGATCATTTAACAGAAAAAGGAGCAGCTGTTACTTCCAAGGCAGCATGGGTGCCAGCATCATTATTTCAAAGTGGAACTCATTCATTTCAAAAAGTGAGTGGAGACGGATTCAGTAATAACAACCAAGTCGGAACCTCAATTGAGGCAACGATGTATATGCAGCAGCAAAGCTGGAGCACAATTGATCAAGATCCTCAATCTGTTCGGTTAATCGGTGATGTTATGACAGAGGAAGAAATATGGGCGTGTACGACATGTCGAAATTGTGAGGATCAATGCCCCGTTGATAATGAACATGTTGATAAAATTGTTGATCTACGCCGTCATTTGCTGTTGATGGAAGGGAAGGTACCATTTGAAGGTCAACGAGCGATGCAAAATATTGAACGACAAGGAAATCCGTGGGGGCTAAATCGTCGTGATCGGGAAAATTGGCTCGATGATCTAGACGGTATTCACATTCCGACTATAAAGGAAAATCCACACTTTGATATTCTTTATTTTGTAGGATCGATGGGATCTTATGATACACGTAGTATAGCTGTTTCAAAAGCGTTTGTACGTTTACTCGATCATGCAAGAGTAAATGTCGCTATTTTAGGAAACGAAGAAAAAAACTCAGGAGATACGCCGAGACGAATGGGTAATGAGCTCCTTTTTCAAGAGCTTTGTCAGGAGAATATCGCTACTTTCCAAAAATATCATGTGAAAACGATCGTAACGACATGTCCACATACGTATCATACATTTAAAAATGAATATCCTGACTTTGGATTAAAAGGGGTGGACGTTCTTCATCATACTGAGCTATTAGAAAAGTTAGTGAGAGAAGGTAAGCTAACACCAACTTATAAGGTGGACGAACGAATTACGTATCATGATTCCTGTTATTTAGGAAGATATAATGCTGTTTACGAGCAACCAAGAAACGTATTAAGGGCAATTGAAGGTGTAGAACTAATTGAGATGGAAAGACATCATGACAATGCGATGTGCTGCGGTGCAGGAGGAGGAATGATGTGGATGGAAGAGTCGGTCGGACAGCGGGTGAATGTTGCCAGAACGGAGCAGGCCCTTAAAGTGAATCCGACTGTCGTGAGTAGTGCCTGTCCATATTGCTTAACGATGATTGAGGATGGAACGAAGCAAAAGGAAGTGGAGGAGATAGTAAAAGCTCGTGATATTGCTGAAATTCTGGAGCTTGCCGTGTTCGGTGATGGGAGGGAAACAAATGGAAAGAGTCATTCGTAAAGTGGCTGTCATTGGCTCAGGTGTGATGGGTGCTAGTATTGCTGCTCATTTGGCTAATGTTGGCATTTCGAGCTTGCTACTTGATGTATGTCCGAGTGAGTTAACGGAACAAGAACGTCAAAAAGGCTGGTCTCTTGATGACAACGAAGTACGAAATCGTCTTGCTAAGCAAGCAATTGAACGATTAAAGAAAACGAAACCAGCTCCCTTATACAATAACGATTTCGCAAATAGAATTAGGCCGGGAAATATCGATGATGACCTTGAGAAAGTGAAAGAAGTCGATTGGGTCATCGAGGTGATTATAGAGAACGTGAAGGTGAAGCAACAATTTTTTGAACGGTTAGAGAAGGTTTGGCAAGAGGGAACGATTGTTAGCTCAAATACATCAGGTGTGTCTATAAATGAAATGGTAAATGGAAGAAGTATCGCTTTTCAATCACATTTTTTGGGGACACACTTTTTCAACCCACCAAGGTATATGAAGCTGTTGGAAGTGATTCCTGGTGAATATACGAAACAAGAGATTGTGAAGAAAGTGGCTCAATTTGGAGAAAATCAACTTGGAAAAGGAGTCGTTATTGCTAAGGATACACCGAACTTTATTGCTAATCGGATTGGGACATACGGTTTGTTGGTGACGCTTCAAGAGATGAACGAGTATCAATTATCGATTGAAGAGGTCGATGCAGTGACAGGACCGGCCATGGGACGCCCGAAAAGTGCAACGTTTAGGACGTTAGATTTAGTCGGAATTGATACGTTTACCCACGTAGCAAATAATGTGTATGAAAAGGTCAAAGATGAAGCTGAGAAGAACGTATTTGCACCTTCAGAGCTGCTATTGAAATTAGTAGAAAAAGGTTGGGTAGGTGAAAAAGCAGGGAAGGGCTTTTACGAAAAAGTAAGGACAGGAAGCAGCAAGGAAATACGATCGTTGAATGTTCATACATTAACGTACGAAAAAAGAAAACAAGTAAGCGGAGCATCTTTGGAAGCAGCAAAGCTTGCTAAGGGAGCAAGACAACGGTTACGAGCATTACTTGCAACGAATGATCAATATTCAGCTTTTGCTTGGACAGTATTGAAGAGAGTGCTGCTCTATTCAGCAGAAAAGGTCGGGGAGATTGCTGATTCGATTGTTGAAATCGATCAGGCGATGAAGTGGGGCTTTAATTGGCAGCTTGGACCATTTGAAACATGGGATGTTCTTGGCTTAGAAAAGACAGTTGCAAGAATGAAGCAGGAAGGGGAGGTAATGCCGAATTGGGTAAATGAATGGCTAGCTGCTGGACATACGTCTTTCTATAAAGAAGAAGGGCAACATAGCTATTTTGTGAAAGATGGTGAGTGGCAAAAGAGAGGGATAAATGATAAGAGAATCTCGCTACAGTCTTTTAAGAAAACACACTTGATTACTAGTAATCAAGGAGCTAGCTTAATTGATCTTCATGATGGAGTGGCTTGTCTAGAGTTCCATTCACCGAATAATGCGATCGGTGCGGATATATTACAAATGATTGAGAAGTCTGTTGAACTAGTAGAACGTGATTATATAGGGCTTGTATTGGCAAATGAAGGAAAGCATTTTTGTGTTGGGGCTAATTTAATGATGCTTTTAATGGAAGCTCAAGATGAAGAGTGGGATGAGGTTGAGCATATTATTCACATATTCCAGCAGACGATGCAAAAGTTAAAGCACTGTGAAAAGCCTGTTGTTGCAGCCCCTCATCAAATGACGTTAGGTGGTGGAGTTGAAGTATGCCTACCTGCCGATCAAATTGTCGCTCAGGCGGAGACGTATGTAGGGCTAGTGGAGGTCGGTGTTGGTTTAATTCCAGCAGGAGGAGGCTGTAAGGAATATGTACGTCGAATGAGTGAGAGCATTCCTTGCGATCAAGTGGATGTTCAACCTGTTTTAAATGAGTTATTTCAAACGATCGGAATGGCGAAAGTGTCAACTAGTGCTGATGATGCGAAAAGATTAGGGTATTTACGACAAAATGATCGAGTTATTATACATGAGGATCAACGAATCTACGAAGCGAAACAGACGGTATTACAGCTCGCTAGAAACGGATATCAGCCTCAAGAGGAACAGAAGATACGTGTCACTGGAAAAGAAGGAGCTGCCATTATGAAGCTCGGGGCAAACCAAATGAAGCTAGCAGGGGCAATAAGTGAGCATGATCACCTAATTGCTTGCAAGCTCGCTTATGTATTAGCTGGAGGGGATGTGAGAGCAGGTACGTTGGTGAGTGAGCAATATATGCTCGACCTGGAGAGAGAAGCGTTTTTAAGTTTATGTGGCGAACCGAAGACACAAGCGAGAATGGAGCACATGCTAATAAAAGGGAAGCCATTACGTAATTAGGAAGGGGTGAAGAAGATGAGAGAGGCTGTTATCGTATCAATTGCACGAACCCCCGTTGGAAAAGCAAAAAAAGGAGCATTTGTCCAAACGAGGATTGAGGATTTAGGTAAGGTTGTACTACAAGAGGTTATTCGTCGAGCACCGGGAGTTACGAAAGAGGATGTAGATGATGTCATAATCGGATGTGCAATGCCAGAAGGAGAGCAAGGATTGAATATGGCACGAACGATTACGTTATATGCTGGTTTTCCTGTTTCAGTACCAGCCATAACGATTAACCGTTTCTGTTCATCTGGTTTACAGTCTATCGCCCTTGCAGCAGATCGTATTCGTGCAGGTGGAGCAGAGACGATTATTGCTGGAGGGATGGAAAGTATGAGTCATGTGCCGATGACCGGCTTTCATTTTTCTCCCCATCCAGTAATGGTTGATGAGATGCCCAATGTTTATATGGGAATGGGGATGACAGCTGAAGTGGTGGCTGAGCGTTTTCATGTAAGCAGAGAAGAACAAGATCAATTTGCAGTAAAAAGTCATCAAAAAGCGGCACGAGCATTAGCGAATGGGAATTTTACTGAGGAGATCGTCCCTGTAGAGACGCTTCGAACGCAATTTGTCGATAATCAATTGCGTAAATGGAAGGTGGAGGTTAAGCAGGATGAAGGGGTGAGATCAGAAACAAATGCGGAATTATTGAGAGAGCTTAAACCAGCGTTTAAACAAGGAGGAACAGTCACAGCAGGAAATGCTTCACAAATGAGTGACGGAGCAGCTGCTTCTATCGTTATGAGTAAGGAAAGGGCTGAAGCACTTGGATTAGAGCCGCTAGCGACGTTTCGGTCTTTCGCATTAGCGGGTGTTGAGCCAGACATTATGGGGGTAGGACCTGTAAAGGCCATTCCTAAGGCGTTAGAAATGGCTCAACTCAGTATTGAAGATGTTGATTTGTTTGAAATTAATGAAGCCTTTGCCTCTCAATGCTTGCATATCATTCGTGAGCTTCACCTTGATGAAGATAAGGTTAATGTGAACGGTGGGGCCATTGCACTTGGCCACCCATTAGGCTGTACAGGGACGAAGTTAACGACCACTTTACTTTATGAGTTAAAGAGACGCGGGGGAGGTATTGGTGTTGTTTCAATGTGTATCGGAGGAGGTATGGGTGCAGCTGCTGTGATTGAAGTGAATGGAGAGAGGGGGAGAGAAAAATGACAAAGTACGTAGCAGGTGGTAGTTATATGTTAAATGAGGTGAACTATCAATCTGTCATGACACCAGAGGACTTTCAGACGGAACAACGAATGATTGCAGAAACGACAAAGGAGTTCATTGAGGAAGAAGTGATCCCACGTGATGAAGAGCTTGAGGCGCTTAATTATGAACGAACGGTCGAACTTTTACAAAAGGCAGGTGATATCGGCTTATTAGGGGCAGAAGTTCCTGAAGCGTATGGTGGTTTAGATGTTGATAAAATTAGTTCGACATTAATTAGTGAACGTCTAGCAAAAGGTTCTTCATTTGCACTTTCCTTAGGAGCACATGTTGGTATCGGTTCTTTACCTATTGTTTATTTTGGAAGTGAAGCTCAAAAGGAAACATATTTACCAGCTCTTGTTACAGGGGGGAAAATTGCCGCTTACTGTTTAACAGAACCATCCTCTGGTTCTGATGCCCTTGGTGCAAAAACGACTGCGGTATTATCAGAGGATGGGACGCATTATGTCATAAATGGCACAAAGCAATATATTACAAATGCTGCCTTTGCCGATGTCTTTATCGTTTATGCGAAAGTAAATGGCACGGAATTTAGTACATTTATCATCGAACGCTCGATGGAAGGTGTCACTGTTGGTCCAGAAGAAAAGAAAATGGGTATTAAAGGGTCATCAACATGTCCACTTATTCTAGAAGATGTTCGTGTACCTGTTGAAAACCTGCTTTGGGATATTGGGAAAGGGCATGTAATTGCATTTAACATTTTAAATATCGGTCGCTTTAAACTAGCGGCTGGCTGTCTCGGTGCTTCCAAGGAAACGATTGAACTGAGTGCTCATTATGCGAATGAACGTACTCAATTTGGCAAGTCGATTTCATCTTTTCCACTCATTCAAAAAAAATTAGCAGAGATGACTGTTAAGACGTATGTGTTAGATAGTGTTGTTTACCGAACAGCAGGTTTAATGGAGGAACGTCTTAATCAAGTAGAAGAACAGCAGGATGTCGGTACGGCATCGGCTAAAGCTATAGCTGAATATGCAATAGAGTGCTCTATTAACAAAGTATTAGGGTCAGAAACATTGGATCACATTGCCGATGAAGCCGTACAAATTCATGGAGGTTATGGCTTTATTCAAGAATATAAGGTTGAGAGAATTTATCGTGATTCACGAATTAACCGTATCTTTGAAGGGACGAATGAGATTAACCGTTTACTCATACCAGGTACATTGCTTAAACGCGCCATGAAAGGTGAGCTTCCTCTTATGGAAAAGGCTCAAGAATTGCAAAAGGAATTACTTTCCTTCGTTCCAGCTCGGACATTTTCAGGAGCGCTTGATGAGGAGCGTCATTTAATAGAAATGGGGAAGAAAATCTTTTTAATGGTTGGAGGGGTAGCCGTTCAGAAGTATCAGCAACAGATTGAGCAGGAGCAAGAGCTTCTAAGTCACCTAGCTGATATGATGATTGCCATTTACGGAAGTGAAAGTGTTTATGCGCGAACGATGAAAATAATGGATGCAAAAGGAGAGGAGAAAGCTAGTCATGCCATGACGATGACGAAGGTCGCTGTTCATGATGCTTTTACGAAAGTGGAAATGCTAGCAAAGGAAATGCTCGTCGCTATGGAGGAGGGGGATTTACTGAGAACACAGCTATCACTGTTGAAAAAGCTTTCACGACGCTCATCTGTCAATACGATTGCCCTAAAGCGTCAAATTGCTGAGAAGGTTGTGACAGCTGAAAAGTTTATTGTTTAATAAGTGGTTTAGGGAGGGGGTGTCGACGACGAGCACCCCTGTTGACAACAAGAATATGGATAAAGGGGTGTAAGGGATGTCTGAAAAGGTGTGGTTAAGTACGTACCCAAAAGAAGTGGCACCGTCTTATGAATACCCGAAACAAAACCTCGCACAATTTTTGATTGATACTGCCCAAAAGTACCCTAAGAAGAAAGCGCTATATTTTTTAGGAACAACGATGACGTATGATGAATTATTAATGAGGACATACCAATTCGCAAACGCTCTAAAGAATATTGGTATCCGTAAAGGAGATCGCGTATCCATTATGCTCCCGAATTGTCCACAAGCCATTATTTCCTATTATGGATCATTAATGATTGGGGCGATTGTCGTACAAACGAATCCAACTTATGTTGAACGAGAGCTTGAATATCAGCTAAATGATTCTGATGCAAAAATAATCATTGCCCTCGACCTTTTATATAAGCGTGTCCAACGAGTGATTCCACAAACGAATGTAAAGTATCAGGTTTTCACTTCTATTAAAGATTATTTACCATTCCCGAAAAATATCCTCTATCCATTAAAAGTAAAGAAAGACGGCTTATCGATGGATGTCATGTACAGTGACACAATCTATTCATTTATTAGGCTACTGAAAACAACTTCAAGTACACCAAGTACGGTTGAGCTCAAGCCGACGAAGGATTTGGCATTGTTACAATATACAGGAGGGACGACTGGCGTATCAAAAGGTGTGATGCTGACCCATTACAATTTAGTTGCTAATACGTTGCAAACGAGAGCATGGTGTTACAAAAGTGAAGAAGCTAGGGAAAAGTACTTGGCAGCACTACCGTTTTTTCATGTATTTGGAATGACGGTATTAATGAATTTATCGATGAGAATGGCTGGAGAGTTAGTTTTGTTACCAAAATTTGATATTGATATGGCGTTAAAGATGATTGATAAACAAAAGCCAACGATCTTTCCTGGGGCTCCAACGATGTATATTTCGTTGATCAATCACCCCGACGTAAAAAAATATGATTTATCCTCTGTGAATATTTGTATTAGTGGTGCAGCCCCTCTCCCTGGGGATGTACAGGATACTTTTGAACAGCTAACAGGAGGGAGGCTAACGGAAGGCTACGGCTTAACAGAAACGTCTCCAGTAACACATGCCAATACGATTTGGGAAAAACGAAAGCTAGGTTCAATTGGAATACCATTTCCTGATACTGAGGCAAAGGTCGTTGATCCCGAAACGGGTGAAGATGTCGATAATGGTCAAATTGGTGAGCTCGTTATTCGAGGTCCACAGGTGATGCTAGGCTATTGGAAAAAAACTGAAGAAACTCATCAAGCCATACAAAATGGCTGGTTTTACACAGGGGACATGGCGACAATGGACAATGATGGTTTCTTCTATATTATCGATCGAAAGAAAGATTTGATTATTGCTAGTGGCTTCAATATTTATCCTCGTGATATTGAAGAGGTTTTGTTTGATCATCCGAAAATTATTGATGCTGTTGTCGTAGGAGTACCCGATGAATATCGTGGTGAAACAGTAAAAGCATTTCTAGTTCTGAAAGAAGGAACAACATTGGATGAAGAGGAGATCGATTCCTTTTGTCGCGAACGGCTTGCTCCTTATAAAGTACCGAGAATCTATGAATGTAGAGATAGTTTACCAAAAACATTAATTGGTAAGACATTACGGAGGGTATTAATAGAAGAGGAAAAAGAAAATCAATGATCCAACGGAATCGTTTGAATCTTGCTGAAATGGGGATAAGATAAAGGAGGGGGATTATGCTCAAATATGTTATGAATGGGGAATAGGAATGAGATACAAAAGAGATGAATCATTTCGCTATGAATTTAAACAACCGTTAGATGGGACGTTTACAATCTTAACGGAGAGGGAGACATCAAAACCAGCTTCAATTCATATTTATGATGTAAGTCCAGGAGGGATAAAATTCACGACAATGCTTGACCTTCCGATTGAGGAAAAAGGGTATCGTTTAAAAGTCGAGACGGTATTAAGTGATGCACGGGTCGAGATAATAGGGACGATTGTATGGAAAAAGCCATCACACGGTCAGTTTGTATATGGATTTGAAGCAGAGGAAGATGAAGAATTAGAGAAATACTTAATTCATTTATTAAAAAAACATATTAAAACAATTGAAGAATAGAAATGGGAGAATGCTTCATGAGCGTGAAACTCTTGGAGCATTTTTTGATGTGAAGTAACTTAAGGTTAGTAGGTTGATTGGTTTTCATGTGAAACCTCTGAAGAAGTAAGGTTCGACTTTTCTCCTGCCATTCATTTGAGTAACTTTCGTGAAACGTTTATAGGAAAGCTTTCGTTATATAAGTAGTAATGGAGGTGTAGAAGGTGATTAAACGAATGGTGGCAATAGGTCTAGTTGTGGTAGGGTTAACGGCATGTGGAACTGGAAATCAGGGTGAACAAAGGTCGTCAGTAACAGTAAGTGATTTAGAAGAGTATAACGTTCAACAAACCGCAGTTGAAGTGACAGAAGGAGATTTTATATACAGGCTAGTTTCTGAAAAGGATTACTATAAGGATGAAGCTGTACAATTGTATGCAGAGCTTGAATATATTGGTGAAAAGGATGAAATGACGATTTATCACGCGGCCTCTCCATTTTATTTTCCAATGAAGGAAGAAGTGCGAGGCTTTGATATTGGTTATTCAATGAATGAACCATTAGTGGAAACGATTCTACAGCAAGGTGAGCCATATCGTGAGAAGTATCAAAGAAGTGGAGGATACAGCGACCAAGACGAGGAAGAATATCAGAATTTTATGAAGGACTTTCTTGAAAATGGTTTTCTAACTGGCTACTACATCGTGAATGGCTTTGCTGATTTTTATGTTGGTCCTGAGAATGTGGAAAAGGATATGTATCGGATGGAGGGGCAAATTGGTTTTAAAGTTGAGGAGTAATAAAGGTGAAAAATAAAGGACACCAAAAAGGTTAAAAATTTTGTAACGTTCGTGTAACACTAGAGGTGATAGTCTGATGTTAGGGTGCATGAAACAAGTTATGAATCAAGGATGGGAGGTTACTATTTAACTGAGTTATTAAGAGAAGGAAGAGTATGTCTACATGATTTGTAGAGATACTCTTCTTTGTGAAAGAAAAGTTGAATGAGGTCTTGTTAAACTTTTAATTATACGTCTCATTCAAATAATGGAAATACGAAATTAACGAGAAACCATAGGAACCCAAAGAAAATAATAATATACGTAAGGTATTTTATAAAAGCAGATCCAACTTTACTGACATCATTCTTTTTCTCAACGGTTTTCTTTTCCATATCAACATCTTTATTCATGAATGAAACCTCCTTGTTTGTGATTAAGCTTATACATGCAATACCCGAACTTTTTTGCTGTAAACATTTCAGGACAATTCTAGTGAATTCATTTTGAAGAAAATAATAAAGCAAAAAGAGGGATTTTTCGGCTTTTGTAGAACTCTTTTTATTATATAAGGAAGGGAATTGAAAAGGAGGAATCATTAACATGAGACGAGTAGAGTTGGATTCGTTTTATTTTGCTGGTGTAGGAACGAAAACGAGTAACGAGAAGGAGCTGACAGCTGAGGGTGTCATTCCGAAAATGTGGGAACAATTTTATCAACAATCGATTTCAGAAATGATAGAAAATAAGAAGGACAATACGGTGTTAGCTTTGTATTCTGATTATGAATCTGATGTAAGTGGTGCGTACTTCTTTCGAATTGGTCATCAATTACAGTCAAGGTCAGATCAGAAAGAAGGTGTAGTGTTAAAGGAAATACCTGCTGCGGAGTATATCATTTTTACATCTAAAAAAGGTCCTATATCAGAAGTTGTTCCACAATTATGGCAAGAAATTTGGAACTATTTTAGTACGTCAATAGAAATTCGTTCGTATTCAGGAGATTTCGAAATATATGATGAACGAGCGGGAAATCCGAATGAGGCGATAGTAGACATTTATATCGCTATTGAGGGTAGATAAGTGCAATGTATTTTCATATTTGGTCCACAAGCGGTTGGGAAGATGACAGTCGGCCGTGAATTGGAGAAGTTGACCGGCTATAAGCTATTTCATAACCATATGACACTAGAGTTGCTGTATCCGTTTTTTGGGTTTGGTCAAGAGACATGGCGATTGTCGACATTATTTCGAAAAGAAATCTTTCAAGCAATCGTCAAGGAAGGTCAATTAAAAGGGATTATCTTTACGTTTGTTTGGGCTTTTGATCAAGAGGAAGATTGGGAGTTTGTAAATGAGGTAAAATCGTTATTTGAGTCGTATGGGTCTAATGTAGTGTTTATTGAATTAGAGGCTGACCTTAAAGAGAGGTTGAAAAGAAATCGTACGTCATACCGATTGCAAGAAAAGCCTACGAAGAGAAATGTGGACATATCAGAGCGTGAGCTAAAAGAGTCTATAGTGAGGCATCGTCTGCAATCATCAGCAGGCGAAATTAAACACGAGAAGTATTTAAAAATAAATAATATGCATTTAAGTGCAAAAGAGGTTGCGGTTAGGATTCAGCAACATTTTTTAAAGTAACATAATGGCATAAAGGCTTATCGGCCTTTGTGCTTTTTTATTTTCAAATAACAAAGGGTAGCAGTGTTAAGAAGAAGCCGATAACAAGAAGGATTCACAATTTTTAAACAGGTTTAATTGCAATTCTGTTATGAATCATTTAACCTCTTATTATAGGACTTATTTCTTGTATATAAAGTCTCATTAATTAAATTAGGTAAAGACAAAGTTATAAAAAATAGTGTCGAATATTATCATTGACGATTCATCTTTTATCCGATGCTAGCCAGTTGTCGTTGAAGAAAGCATGCCTTATTTCATGGAATGCTTTTCTCTCTTACCTTTTGTAAACCCATTAATATAAAGGTTGTGAGATACATGCAGAAGAACGTAACAAGCTATGAGGATTTGGAGAAGAAATTTGAAGCAGCTGGACAACCGATTCTTTCAATTTTGGAAAACATACACGATGGTTTTTTAGTCATGGATCATCAATGTACGATCATTTATTTAAATAGAGTGACTGCCACTCATCTGAAAATTAAACGTGAGGAAGTGCTTGGTAGGAATCTGTGGGTGGTTCTACCAAACGCTGTAAATAGTGAATTCCAGTATCAAATGTATAAAGCGATTTCATTAGATAAAGCATCCTGTTTTGAAAGTTTCTATGAACCGTTACAAACATATTTTGAAATAACTGTACACCCGACAAAAGAGATGGTCGTTATCTACTGTAAGGACATTACGGAACGAAGACAAAGTGAAAAGCTGATTGATCATATGAACTACTATGATATGCTAACAGGCCTCCCGAATTTAAAGCTGTTTCAAGATCGACTTGAGCAAATGATGATGTATTCAAAGAGCCATCATGAATCAATTGCTATCATGATGATTGACTTAGCCCGTTTAAAAAGCTTTAAAGATCCACTAGGTTTTCAGATCAGTGATCATTTATTGAAGGAAATAGCAGCAAAATTGAAGGAGCTTATTTCTAACAATGGAACAGTATCGCGCATGAATCGAGATAAGTTTGTATGCTTCTTTGTACATTCAGAACGACAAAGGTTGTTTAAAATATTGGAGAAGATGCTATCATTGCTATCAAACCCTATTCTTATTCAAGGAGAAAGTCGCTTACTTACACCGAGTATAGGGGTTAGTATGTATCCTTTTAATGGAGAAACTCCCCAAAAATTATTGTCCCAAGCTGAATCAGCGATGACCTTTGTGAAAAATAAAGGTGGTAACCAGTACTGCTTTTTTAAACAAGAGATGGAACGAGATATAAGGAAAAACTATGTACTAATGGCAGAGCTATCTAAAGCAACCCTTAATCATGAATTTCAAATGTTTTATCAGCCTTTATTTGATACAAAAACAGGCCATATTTCAAGTGTGGAGGCTCTTCTTCGCTGGAAGCATCCCGTATACGGGTACATTTCACCTTATGACTTCATTCCACTTGCGGAAGAAACTGGGGCCATTATTGGAATTGGACAATGGGTTTTGAAGGAAGCTTGTAATCAAATTAAAGATTGGCATAGTCAAGGTATTTACTCATGCTCTTTATCAATTAACTTCTCGGCAAGGCAGTTACAGCAAGAAGGGGTTGTTTCGGCTGTGAAAGAAACGATTCTAGCAACCGGAATAGAACCACATCTTCTAAAAATTGAAGTGACGGAATCTGTCATGATGGTAAATGTTGAGACTACGATTGATACGTTATATGATTTAAAAGAGATCGGTGTTCAAATTGTTATTGATGATTTTGGTACGTACTATTCATCCTTGCAATACTTAAAGAACTTTCCGCTTGATATTATTAAAATAGATCGTTGTTTTATTCGAGATATGGTGGAACATTCAAAGGAGAGAGAGGTTGTTAAAATGATTATTGACCTTGGGCATCAATTAGGTATGAAAGTAGTTGCAGAGGGTGTTGAAAACGATGATCAATATAGGATGTTAAAAGAATATCAATGCGATGAAGTACAAGGGTATTTGTTTAGTAAACCTATTCCAGCAGAAGAAGTGAATCATTTTTTTATTTGAAAAAGTTAAAATAAATGATCAAGAAAAATCTAATTGATTTTATTCAAAAATGCAAATACGATGATAAGTATGGTATGGTAGGAGTATGATAACTTTTCAATTAGGAAAAAGGGTTGATTGCTATATGGGAAAGAAAAAATGGTTTTATATGTTAAAAATCGGTTTTATTTGGGGTGCGTTGTTTGCTCTTGTAAACTTTGTGTTAGATTTTTTTAGCCTTGGTGAAAATATACAAACTTTTCCATTTGTCGAAAGTGTTCTTACGCTAATTGCACGGTTTGTCATCGCTTTTCCATTTGGTTTTCTATTAGGATGGGTTCTATGGCGACGTAAGCGTAGCACATACTCAATGGAATAAGTACAGAGGCTGGGACAAAACCCTCCTCTGAAATCACCGACCTTCATTATTTCTTACTCTTTAAAGTAAGGGGCTGACACAGGTTCGTTCCATTGAGCTTCAGCCACTATGAGAATAACCTATCGTCAGAACTACAACCTTTATAAAAACAGCTTATTTTTTACAATAATATAAGGACAACTTTACACCAAAATAGAAAAGGTGAATTTGAGTACTCAAATTCACCTTTTTCACTATTTAAAGCTAGTTATGTCCCAGTTCAGTCTCTGTGTACTTGTTATTTCGCAAGTTTCTCTAAATTACCATTTTTATCCATTTTGAAAGCTGCACTAGACAGCGAATCCTCATCTTCCAAAATAGCCATACGTCTAGCACGGTTCATAATTTGGATAAGAGATTGGTAATCCTCTTCAATAATACTATTATCCTGTTTGATTTTCTTTAACTCTTTCTCTAGTTGCTGGTTTCGTTGCTGTAATTCTTTGTTTTCTAATTCTAGACGAGTTTTATCTGTTTCTAGTACACTTGTTTGCTGGTGGGATTGCGCTAGCTTTTGTAAGAAGGCAATCACGGCTTCAAGCGATAAATCTCCTTGATCCAGAGTAGATTCTGGCAATGCGCTCCAAAGCTGACGAACTGGTGGATAATAGGAAAAAGATGCAGCACGTTTACGTTCTTTACGTTCTTTTTTCGCTTCAGAAATTTGTTTGACAAAGCGGTTACGCACGACAGCATTCCATCTGAAACCACAAGCTGCAGATGTTCGATTTAAATGATCACCCACCTCATCAAATGCTCGTAATTGTGTACTTCCTTCTTTAATATGCTTTAATACAGTTTCTGCTAGTAATACATCATCCTCATGAGACCATGCATCTTGTCTTACTTTCATTCTGTTCAACTCCTTTTAGTTTGCTTATTTGGTACAAATTGTCTCCATTTTTTCCAAGGTTTATACAAGGATGATAGAATTTTTTTTAGAAACACGAGCGAACGAGTGAGCAAATGACAGAATTTGTTTTGCCAATAAGACAAAATGACGGTATGTGTGTATACTATATAAATGATGATATTGTCCGTAAAGGAGAGCTTTTCATGTTATTTGATTCTTTAATACAATCACCTCTTTCATATAGAATGCGACCTAGAACATTAGATGATGTGGTCGGGCAGAAGCATATCGTCGGACCGGAAACAGCATTATATAAAATGATCGAAAATGGTCACGTGCCGTCTATTTTATTCTATGGTCCTCCTGGAACAGGAAAAACATCGATTGCCAATGCGATCGCCGGAACAGTTCAGAAACCATTTAAGTCCATAAATGCGACTACGGCTGGTAAGAAGGACATCGAAGAGGCTGTAGGACAAGCACGTTCGGAAGGGAATTTAATTTTATTTATAGATGAGGTTCATCGGTTTAATAAAGCACAACAGGATTACCTTCTACCTCATGTTGAACGCGGTTTAATTACGTTAATTGGTGCTACAACTGAAAATCCATTTCATGATGTAAACCCTGCTATACGGAGCAGGTGTGGTCTAATTAAAGAATTAAAGCCTTTAACATTTGAAGATATTGAACAATTAATAAAGGATGCATTAAAGGATGACGAACGTGGATTAGGGAATAAAAAGATCAATCTGACAGATGAGACGATAAAACTGATTGCAAATTCTACAAATGGTGATGCTCGTTCAGCGTTAAATGTGTTAGAGCAAGCAGTAGAAGCTTCTATGGATAAGGACGAGGACCTTATCTATGTTTCGGAAGCTGCAGTTATAGAATGTGCTGAAAACAAGGGTTTCTCACATGATAAGGATGGCGATATTTATTATTCACTTCTTTCATGCTTGCAGAAGTCGATTCGTGGAAGTGATGTTCAAGCTGCACTTCATTACGTAGCGCGTTTAATAGAAGGTGGAGATTTAACATCAATATGTCGTCGTTTGCTTGTCATCGCCTATGAAGATATATCACTTGCAGCACCTGAGGTAGCAACTAATACGGTGGCAGCTGTTGAAGCAGTAGAACGGTTAGGGTTACCTGAAGCGCGTATTCCACTTGCGAATGTCGTAATTCAGCAATGCTTATCTCCAAAGTCCAATAGTGCTTACAAAGCACTGGACTATGCAATTGAAGATGTACGTAAAGGGCAAATTGGCGAAATACCTACTCATTTGAAGGATGCTCATTATGCAGGAGCAAAAGAATTAGGTCATGGTGAAGGCTATAAATACCCACACAATTATCCGAATTCCTGGGTCAATCAGCAATACCTTCCTAATCTTTTAATAGGTAAACAGTATTACAGTCCGAATGAAAATGGATTTGAAAAACAATATTATAAAGTGTTTCATCGCTTAGAAGAGTTAAAGTTGCACAAATAAGGTTGTAACGTTTTGTAAAGCTCATGTAAAGATTTCAAATGATACTAGATGAAAAGAGGGGATTGTTTTAAGATAGACCTTATGAGACAGGAAGGGAGGAATTTGCGTGCAAGAAACAAAGCCAAAGTGGCGTATACTTCTTGAAATCTTCCTCATATCAACAAGACTGGGATTAACTTCATTTGGAGGACCTGTTGCTCATCTGGGTTATTTTCATGAAGAATATGTGAGACGAAGAAAATGGATGGATGAGAAAAGCTATGCGGATTTAGTAGCTTTGTGTCAATTTTTACCAGGGCCGGCGAGCAGTCAAGTTGGAATGGGAATAGGCCTAATGCGTGGAGGGTTAATAGGGGGAGTCATCTCCTTTATTGGATTTACATTTCCTTCGGTTGTTGTACTCATTTTATTTGCACTTGTATTATTACAGTATGGTGCTCTTGATGCTGGCTGGATACAAGGATTAAAAATCGTCGCGGTTGTCGTTGTCGCGCATGCAATCCTTGGTATGGCTAAGAACTTAACTCCTGATGTGAAGAGAAAAACAATTGCCATGGCTGCTGTTGTCATCGTTCTTATATGGCAAGCTGTGTTCTCGCAAGTAGTGGTTATTTTAGGAGCTGCTGTAGTTGGATATTTATTATATCGCAATCAAAAGATAGATGATTCTGCAGCTGGTCGTTCTTTTCCTATTACTCGTCGAGTAGGTGCGTTTTGCTTACTACTATTTGTTGGATTATTAATTTCTTTACCGATTTTACGTGAGCTAACCTCCTCGACACTCGTTGCGATGATTGATAGTTTTTACCGTGCTGGATCACTTGTGTTCGGTGGTGGACATGTTGTTTTGCCTTTACTCGAACGTGAGTTTGTACCGACTGGTTGGTTGACAGAGGAACAGTTTTTAGCAGGGTACGGTGCGGCACAGGCAGTACCTGGCCCATTGTTTACATTTGCTAGTTACATAGGTGCGGTTATGAATGGATGGTTAGGTGGAATCATTGCCACAGTTGCCATTTTCACTCCAGCATTTTTGCTCGTATTCGGCGCTTTACCGTTTTGGGATCAATTACGCCGCAATGAAAAGGTGAAAGGAGCGCTAATGGGGGTTAATGCTGCCGTAGTTGGAATTTTACTTGCGGCATTATACGATCCTATTTTCACAAGCGCGATTACAACAAGTGTTGATTTCTCCTTTGCCGTTCTGTTATTTGGTATGCTAGTCTTTTGGAAACTACCACCTTGGGTTGTCGTTTTAACAGGAGCAATCGGTGGATCGCTATTAGCGATATTCATCTAACTATACGAAATAACTTGGAGAGTTCTGTTGAATGAATTGCTTAAAAAAGGAACTTGTAACGCAAGCAAGTAACAATCATAGTGAAGGTAACTGGAAAGCTAGTTGTAAAAGGTTATGTTGACGAGGACAGCAGAGGCTAGGTACACTTGGGTTGATTTCAGCCTGTCGATAAAGTCTCGCAAAAGCGAGATAGTCGACAGGCTTTTTTAATTAGTTGCCACGATACGGTGCTTCGACCTTGCTCCAGATCCGCAGGAGGGCGTTGAACTAGCAAGCACGCCGGTAGATTTCAACCTGCCCTCAATACACATAAGTTTACAAATATTAGTATTTGTACACAGTGGATGAAATATATGTTATGGTAATAATCAATTCATTTAACTATAAGAAAGCTGAAACTTTTAAGGTGTTTGTAACGTATGTCTAATTAAGTACTTTTTAAGGAGAGGGGTTTTATGATATGTCGTTAGTGCTTGATGACGTAACGAAGCAGTTTGGTTCATTTACGGCTGTAGATCATTTATCATTAGATATTCCTGAGAAACAAATTTTTGGTTTTCTTGGAGCAAATGGCGCTGGAAAAACAACGACTTTTCGCATGATTCTCGGATTGATGGATCAATCAGGTGGAAAGATTTCATGGAATGGGGAAAGAATCGATTATAGTAAAAGTGATGAAATTGGCTATTTACCTGAAGAACGCGGCTTATATCCGAAGCTGAAAGTGCGTGATCAAATTATTTATTTAGGTAAGCTTCGTGGGATGAAAAAAAATGATATTTTAACAGAATTAGAGAGTTGGCTTGAACGATTCAAAGTTCCAGAATATATTGATAAGAAAATTGAAGAGCTTTCGAAAGGAAATCAGCAAAAAATCCAGTTTATTTCAGCCGTTATACATAATCCGAAACTTCTCATTTTAGATGAACCGTTTTCTGGTCTTGACCCGGTGAATGTGGAATTACTAAAGGAAGCGGTTGTTGATTTAAAGGAAAAAGGCACAACGATTCTTTTCTCGTCACATCGAATGGAGCATGTGGAGGAGCTGTGTGAGTACCTATGTATTCTTCAACATGGGAAACCGATCGTTCATGGTGGATTAAGAGAAATCAAGCGCTCTTTTGGGAAGAAAAATGTGACCGTTCATGCCGACTTTGACATCGAATTTCTTGCTGAGATTGATGGTGTTATCAGATTGAAGAAAACGACAGAGGGTGGAATATTGCAAATCTCTAATGAAGAGGTTTCTCAACAAGTGTTATTAGCTCTTCAAGGTAAGGGATTTGTACGGAAATTTGAGCTAGAGGAGCCGACTTTACACGATATTTTCATTGAGAAAGCTGGTGAATCCTATGAATAAATTCTGGATTGTTCTTTCACACACGTATTTAAGTCGTGTAAAAACCAAATCATTTATCATAACGACGGCATTATTTTTACTGTTTATTTTTGCGATGGTTAATTTACAGTCAATTATTGAATTATTTTCTTCTGATGAGGAAGAACAAACTGTAGCTGTATTCGATGAAAGTGATTATTTGTATGATGTTTTATCGGAAAGTATGGAGCAGGTCGATCCTTCTATTCAATTATTTGAATATGATGGTACGTTAGAAGAGGCAGAAGAAGCTGTTTTAAATGGTCAGCATGATGGAGTTTTACAATTATTTACCGACCAAAATGAATTGCCTATGGCTTCCTATCATACGAATCAATTTACAGATACTATGATACAATCCCATATCGAAGCACAGCTTCAACAAATGAAAGTAGCCCTTGCAACGAGTCAAGCTGGGATTGATGAAGACGTACTCGCAAGTATTTATGCGCCGGTTTCATTTGAAACAGTGGCGATTGATAGTGGAGATGGTAGTTCAACAAGAACAGAGGAGCAAATTTCAGGAGCAATTGGACTCGTGTATATTATTTTGTTTCTGTTGTATTTTGCCGTCATAACGTATGGAAATATGATTGCGATGGACATTGCCAATGAGAAGACTTCAAGAGTTATGGAAATATTGATTTCAAGTTCATCTCCAGTCAGTCAAATGTTTGCAAAAATCCTTGGTATTGCATTATTAGGATTGACACAATTTGTAGTCATTATCTTATTTGGCTATATACTCATTCAGCAAAAACAAGATGAAGCTGCCGGAAGTATGTTTGAATTCTTTGGGTTAATGGATGTTGATCCAGCGACATATGTATATGCGATTGTCTTTTTCTTGCTTGGTTATCTTCTATACGCAACAATGTCAGCTATGCTTGGCTCTATTGTAAGCCGGATTGAAGATGTTCAGCAATTAATGATGCCTGTTATCATATTAATTGTGATTCCGTTTATGATTGCGATGTTCAGCTTGACCACGCCAGATTCAACGCTGGTTACTGTTACTTCATTTATCCCATTCTTCACACCAATGCTTATGTTCTTACGAGTAGGTATGCTAGATGTTCCAATGTGGGAAGTTGGATTGAGTATTGGCTTCATGCTTGTAACAATCGTGATACTTGCGATAATCGGGGCGCGAGTGTACAGAGGTGGGGTCTTAATGTATGGAACATCAACTTCATTGAAAGATTTTAAGCGAGCCTTACAATTATCGAAAAAGGAATAAGTAAAAAGAGGGTTAGTTCGAAAAGGGTAGTGCCTTTTCAAACTAACCCTTTTGTACGTTTTGAAATTGAAATTTTTGAATTGTGTAAGGATATTCATGGAGATCGACAGCTATGGTTGTTTTAAACTAGCACGACGCAATTAAGAAAAAACTTACTGGAATGTTTCTTATTGAAATACACTACTTTGCCATTTCTGATAAACGTATATGAAAATGGCAATAATAGTCGTCAGAGCGTATACACCCCACGCATTCATTTCTTGTAATTGATATAGGCCAATTCGCTCAAACCATGGACTAATGACAAATGATAGAATGGCATCGATAACTAAGTTGACCATTATAAATAACCAAAAGCGTTGAAAGGTTAAGGCGAGAATAATAACGGTTCCTACAAGGAACGCTCCATACACAAATGGTGTGACAACATTTAGGATGAAAATGTTTTCTTTTATTACCCACCAATTAAAATTGTCAGCGATTTGGAAAACAATTGTAATAATCAAAGCTCCAAAAAGTGCAGCGGGTAAATATCGTTTTACTACTTGTTGATTAATGAAAATAAGGAGAACCCAAGGAGCAAGAAATAGTGTCCATAAAACGAATTGGTTAAACATTCATTCACCTCGAATTTTTTCGTCCATTGAAATACTTCTATTTTATAAACTTTGTTAGTTTTTACTTTTCTATACATGAGGAGGTTGACAATGATGAGAAAAAATGCACAGCAGTACATTCCCCAAAAAGAAGAAACTCCGAAGATTCACTTCGGAGTTTCTTCTTTTTGGGGAATCCAGTTGAAAATTTCTTTAGATTCGATACTATCAACAAGACGATTTAGCCAATCATAATATTCAAGTGCATATTCGAGTTTTTCCTTATCCGTTGTAGCCGCTTTCTTTATTTCTTCAGAAGTATCTGAATGATCAATTAATTCTATTAATTCTCCTAATGATTTTGAAATATGATCTATGTTGGATTGAATTCCTTTTCGCCATTTAACAGAGAAAAGGTCTGCAAACGTTTGGTACCAGTCATCTGTTGATTCGTACAAATCTTTACGAGTGCCCTTTTTCCACACTTTTTCAACCATTTTCAATTCTTGTAGCTGTCTTACTGATGTGCTCATACTTGTTTTACTCATTCCAAGCTCGTCTTTCATTGTATCAAGAGTCATCGGTTCTTCGTTAAAGTAAAGCAACCCATATAATCGCCCGACTGACTGATTCACTCCGTAAAGGTGTAAATTTTGAGCGAGCGAGTCTATACAACGAGATCTTGCTTTCTCTAGTTTCTCAACATCCTTCATCCGACCACGTCCCCATCATTTTCTCTTATAGATATAGATTAGCACAAGGGTTTTGAATTGTAAAAATGAGAGATATGAGGATTTGGTCGCATATGGTAGGAATTCTATGTATTAAGCGCAAAATGTTCATACAGTATAAACTGTATGAACTTAATAAGCTTAATAAGCCTTAATTTCGGCTTTGTATTATTGTCCTGCTATTTTTATAATACGAGAGTAGTTGTGAAACGGAAAACCTTAGAGACGAAGGTGAAATAATGATAGAAAGAGATGTGAAGATTAAGGTCGAAGCTGTTACAAAAATATTTGGAAAAAATGTAAAGCAGGCCTTACAGAAATTAAAAGAAGGAAAAACAAAGCAAGAAATTCTCGAAAAGACAGGCTGTACAGTTGGGGTTAATCAAGCAAGCTTCGAGGTTCATAAAGGCGAAATTTTTGTGATTATGGGACTGTCAGGAAGTGGGAAATCGACACTTGTTCGATTACTTAATCGCTTAATTGATCCAACAAACGGTCATGTATTTATTAATAATCAAGATGTCGTGAAGATGAGTAAGGAGCAATTACGAGAGGTTAGAAGAAAAGAAATTAGTATGGTTTTCCAAAAATTCGCCTTGCTTCCTCACTATACGATTTTACAAAATGCAGAGTATGGTCTTGAAATTCAAGGAATACCTAAGGAAGAACGTAAAGTTAAGGCATTACAATCGTTAGAACTTGTTGGATTAAAAGGGTATGAAGATCAGTACCCAAGTCAATTAAGCGGTGGAATGCAGCAACGTGTCGGTTTAGCACGGGCACTAGCAAACGATCCTGACGTGTTATTAATGGATGAGGCGTTCAGTGCGTTAGATCCACTTATACGAAAAGATATGCAGGATGAATTACTAGATTTACAGTCTACGATGGAGAAGACGATCGTCTTTATCACACACGATTTAGATGAGGCGTTACGTATTGGTGATCGAATTGCCCTTATGAAAGATGGGAATATCGTTCAAGTCGGTACACCAGAAGAAATTCTAATGAATCCTTCTAACCAATATGTAGAAAGATTTGTCGAAGATGTTGATCTTTCTAAAGTGTTAACAGCTGAACATGTGATGAAACGCGCAGAGTCGATTCAGCTTGAGAAAGGTCCGAGAGTTGCTCTTCAGTTGATGAAGGAACGGGGGATTTCTTCTCTTTACGTAGTGAATAAGCAAAAGAAATTACTCGGTGCATTAACAGCCGATGCAGCGACGAAGGCAATTGAAGATAAGGTTAGTATCTCAGATGTAATGACAACAAATGTAACAGCTGTTCGTCCAGATATTGTCTTGACTGATTTATTTGAGAAAGTGTCGCAAGCTGGAGTTCCTGTAGCGGTGACTGATGAATCTGACCGTTTAAGAGGAATCGTCGTTAAGGGAGCCGTCATTGGCGCTTTAGCTGGAAATGAAGAACATATTAACAATCTGACTGAATCTACAATTGGGGAGGTGAAGTAATGGATTCGATACCGAAACTCCCTATTGCAGAAAATATTGATTCATTTATTAATTGGTTAACAGCTAATTTAAGTGGTCTATTTGATTTTATTAGTTTTATATTAGGTGGAATTGTAAATGGTATTGAAACAGTTTTGCTTATTTTACCTCCGATCTTATTTATTCTAATTATTGCTGCGATAGCTTGGAAGACAAGTAAGTGGCGGATGGCGATTTTTACGATTGCTGGGCTACTTTTAATATGGAATTTAGGTTATTGGGACGGAATGACAAAAACATTGGCACTGGTACTAACAGCTGTTATTGTGTCTGTTGTCATTGGGATACCTATCGGAATTTGGGCATCACAAAAAAGTATCGTCAAACAAGTCGTAACACCTATTTTGGACTTAATGCAAACAATGCCTGCATTTGTCTACTTAATTCCAGCTATTTTCTTTTTTAATATTGGTGTCATTCCTGGTGTTGTGGCGTCTGTTATTTTTTCGATGCCACCGACAATTAGATTAACGATACTAGGTATTCAACAAGTACCAAAGGATTTAATTGAAGCGACAGAAGCGTTTGGTTCAACAACGAAGCAGCGTCTTCTGAAGGTGCAGCTTCCACTTGCAATGCCGACGATTATGGCCGGCATTAATCAAAGTATTATGTTAGCTCTATCAATGGTCGTTATTGCAGCAATGGTCGGTGCGCCTGGACTTGGTGCAGAGGTTTACCGCGCTGTCACTCAGGTTCGAACAGGTACAGGTTTTGAAGCTGGTCTGGCGATTGTTATTATTGCAATCATTCTAGACCGGATTACTCAAAATATAGGAAACAAAAAACAAGGGGGAACACAGTAATGTTAAAAAAATTACTAGGAGTAACAACTGCAACAGTATTCGCGTTAGGTTTAGTTGCATGTGGAAGTGATGAGCCAGTAGATGGAGGTTCTGAATCCGAGGAGCCAGCAGGAGAAGGCACAGAAGAGGCAACAGGGTTTGATGGTGGATCTGTCGATTATCAAATTGTTGGAATTGACCCTGGTGCAGGGCTTATGAATATTACGATGAATGATGTATTACCTGAATATGGACTTGAAGATGATTGGACAGTTGTGGAAAGCTCAAGTGCAGCAATGGTCGCTTCATTAACAAGTGCTTATGAGAATGAGGAGCCAATTATTGTAACTGCATGGAGTCCACACTTTAAGTTTAATAACTTTGATCTTAAATATTTAGAAGATCCACAAAATATTTTTGGCGACACAGAAGATATTCATACAGTTGTTCGATTAGGCTTAGATGAGGAGCAACCAGAAGCATACCGATTTTTAAATCAATTCCAATGGGAACCTAATCATATCGAGTATGTAATGGCTCTTATTGACGAAGGTGGAGCTGAGGAAGCAGCAGCAGAGCAATTCGTACAAGAAAATGAGGATCTTGTTGCAACATGGACTGATGGTGTTGAAGCAGTAGAAGGTGAAGAGCTCGAGCTTCTTTATGTAGCTTGGGAAGAAACGATTGCAGCGACAAATGTTGTAGGCCATGTTCTTGAAACGTTAGGCTTTGATGTGACATTAACTCAAATTGATGCGGGTCCAATGTGGGCTGGTATTGCATCAGGTAGTGGAGATGCGATTGTTTGTGCATGGTTACCGACGACTCACGCTGAATATTATGCAGAATATGAAGGCCAATTTGAAGATTTAGGTTCAAATCTTCACGGAACACAGTTAGGATTAGCTGTTCCAACTTACATGGAAGATATTCATTCAATTGAAGATTTAGTAGTAGAATAATGATTGAAAACGCGCAAGTATGATTGCGCGTTTTTTCCTTTTAAAAAAGACCCCTAACTGAGTTTTTCTTAAAGGAAAAAGGATGGTTTTGTCGAATTAATAGAGTCTACACAAAAATTCATGTGTAGAGAAAGGTGAGAATAGATGAGTCGAGAAGAGTTGAGAAAAGCTGAGCTACGAGAGTTGAAATATGAACAGGTTGGTGTGGCGATGACCTGTCGCTCCTACACGGAATATGAGCAAATGTTTCAATTGAGACAAACCATGAAAGGTAAAGTATTAGATGTTGCAGCAGGAGCATCTTCTTTTACAGCGGAAGCGCTGAAAAGGGGGATCGATGCATATGCAGTGGATCCTCAATATGAAAAGTCTGTAAATGTATTACAGGAAGAAGGCAGCAATGAGCTGTTACTAGCTAGAAAGAAGCTGTTACATGCATATGAGTTATTTAATTGGGAAACGTATGGATCGATTGATAAGTTAATGAAATTGAGAGAGCGATCGTTAACTATGTTTTTAAATAACTATGTAGAATGTAAAGAACGTTATATAAATGGGCAGCTTACCCTATTACCTTTTGCGAATAACCAGTTTTCCCTTATTGTATGTAGTCATTTTTTGTTCCTATATGGGAAGAAGTTTACATTTGATTTTCACGAAAGGTCATTGCGTGAGCTAATCCGCATTTGTGAAGTTGGTGGTGAGATTCGGCTCTACCCATTATTAGGTTTTGATGGAGACTTGTATCCGCATGTAGATGAACTAAAGCAAAGGCTATCTGAATTACCTGTTACGATTAAACAAGCTAAGGTTGATTTCCAGTTTGTAAAAGGTGCCACACATATGCTAGTCCTTACGAAGTGATCAAAACAGTGGAGACCGAAAATTCTCGTTTCGGTCTCCTGATTTACATTTGAATTATATTGGCATCGATTTTGCGAATAACCCCTATTGCGAGCCGGTTTAGCAATGACTTTAATGTTGTAGAGATAAACGTATGTTTCCAAGTCCATCCCTTCTTCCAACGAATGAGCGACGTGTTTTGGACAGCCCATAGCTCAATCAATAACATTGGAATTGTAAATAGAAAAATTTTTACGGTTATAGGAAAGACGGAATCATTTCGAGTTACTTGATTATAGTAAACCATTATGGTTGGATAAACGATGATATCAAACAAAAAATTCCCTTTCAAAATTTTTGGAAATAACCTAGTCGGATAGGACAGCATATCTTTTGAAACGAAAAAGGCGTCAATAAAAACATTAGAAAATCCATTCATAAAATAAACAAGCAACCAATCTTTAATAGATGGTTTTTTCAATAAATAAATGAGAGAAATAATAGACGTAACTAAAACTCCCCATAATATCTTTTGTTCGGTTTTTTCTTTCATGAAATAAACCCTTTCTTTATTAGTCGATTAATCTGTGTATACGGTTGAATATTTTTTTGTAGCCATAGTAGAATCGGCCCCTTAAGAAAACGAGTTTCTAAAGGGACTTGAAAGCGAATCATGTAAAATATGAGAGAAATTGTGGATAGCCCCCATGTCAATATAGGTCTTAGTTGAAATAAATAGCTGAACGTATACATTTTAAAGTAGATAAAGCATGACCAGAAAATATTCCAGCCATTGTGGTAGGTAATTAATTTAGACTTGGATGCTATATATTCAATACATGTCGATCCTAATGTCCATGTTAAAATATAGATGGTCTGTTTACTTAATGTTTTTGGAAAATAAGCCAAACAGCTGAGTACGAGTAAAGGAGTACCTATAAATAAATGTAAAGCACGTAATACATAAATATTGAACTCCCCTGGGTTGAAATCCCATAACAGCCTCCTTTTAAATAAATAATAATAACAAGAATTAATGAATGCAACGTATAATAAACTTTTGTAATATTCAGGGAATGTTTTCCATGTCCGTAAGAAAACATTTATAAAAATCATCACTAAAATGAAGCCAAGGTGTTTTTGTTTCATCATGTTCTCCTTTTGTTTATCAGTCAGTGGTTATAAATTAGTATATCCTTAACGGTATTCATCATGCATAATGACCTAACTTGAAAAGTGTGTAACATTTACATGGAATGTCACACACTCTGTAACCTAGGAATGAAAAGAATGAAACAAATAGTCATATTGCTTCGTTTCAGTTGGAGTCTCTGTTATTTTATTTTCCTTTATGCAAACAGAGGCAAAGATAAGTATCGTGCTACACATGAAAATGAGTGAAATAAGTCCTTGGACAAATATCATAATTTTCCTCCTTTCTCTACTTGAGAACATCGTATATTATGAAATGCGTTTCAGAACAAGTAGTAATTTACTAAAATGGAGTTGTAAATAAAATGGCCAATATTCATGATATTGCAAAAATGGCAGGTGTATCAGTCACGACCGTATCGCGTGTATTAAATGGGCATAGGTATGTTCGTAAGGAAAAGAAAGAAGCGGTTTTACGTGCGGTGCGAGAAAGTAACTATCACCGCAATATAAATGCAGTTCACTTGAGTAGAGGGAAAACGTCCTTAGTTGGAGTGGTCGTTCCATTTGCGAATGATCCATATTTTGGGTTACTCATTGAAGGAATAACAAGGGCTGCTGCTAATCATGGCTACCACCTCGTACTCGTTCAGACAAATTATGATGAGAAAAGAGAGCTTGAGGCCTTAAAGATGTTAGAAAATCGTCAAATAGATGCACTCATTATTTGTTCACGTCAAAGCACATGGGATATAATTGAAGCTTATATGAATGAAGGATCGATCGTTATGTGTGAGGATACTCGTGGCAAAGGAGTCTCTGCAACGTTTGTCAATCACTATCAAGCATTTATGATGGCGCTTGATTATTTGTATGATAACGGGCATCGAAATATAGGCTATTGTGTCGGTCGGAGGAATGGGGCAAATAGTCTCCGGCGAGCTCAAGCGTATAAGAATTTTCACAATAAGTATTCTCTCAGCTTGAACGAAGCGAATATTTTTTATGAATGTTACCACTTAGAGGATGGACAAAGAGTGGCTAAGAAGCTTAGTACAATGGAAGATCGACCGAGCGCAATGCTTATAACAAGTGACCAAGTTGCAGCTGGTGTTATGACATGTTGTCTAGAAGAAGGCATAAAGGTTCCAAAAGACTTGGCTTTAATGGGGTTTGATAATCAACCAATCGCGAAGCTAATGCATTTAACAACCATTGAAATCCCAATTGTTAAATTGGGTGAAAAGTTGTTTCAGCAAGCCATTCAAAATAATAAAGAACCTACATATGAAGAGGTTATTGTCAAACTCATTGAACGGGAAACTGTCTAACTGCATAAATCAATGGATCATGCTATAATGGCTAAGAATTAGTTGGTTGGGACGATAAGAGGCTTTGTTGATATGAATTTATTAAAGAAATGAGGTTGACATATGAAGATTTCGACAAAAGGACGTTACGGTTTAACGATTATGATTGCATTAGCAAAAAAATATGGTGAAGGTCCAGTATCATTAAAATCAATTGCGAAGGATTATAATCTTTCGGAGCATTACTTAGAGCAGCTTATTGCTCCGTTGCGAAATGCGATGCTAGTTAAAAGTGTTCGTGGTGCTTATGGTGGATATATGCTAGCGAAGGAAGCACAAGAGATTACAGCTGGAGATATCATTCGCGTATTAGAAGGGCCTATTACACCAGTTGAAGTGATGGAGGATGAAGAACCAGCTAAACGTAATCTATGGATGAAAATCCGTGATGCAGTGAAAAATGTACTAGATGAAACAACGTTAGATGATTTAGCGACATTTGAGGATGATGGAAAACAAGAATATTACATGTTCTATATATAATGTAGAAAGTCGGTGAAAAGAAGTGGAGTTTGTGTATGTTGATCATGCAGCGACATCTCCGGTACATCCAGATGTACTTGAAGCAATGATGCCTTATTATGGACCGGAATATGGAAATCCATCGAGTATTCATAAAGCAGGAAGGAGAGCTCGAGCTGCCTTAGATCAGGCTCGTTCAACGATGGCGACACTTCTTGGAGTGAAGGAACAGACGTTAATCTTTACAAGTGGTGGTACGGAAGCGGACAATTTAGCGATTATCGGCTATGCTCTTGAGCATCAAGCAAAGGGGAAGCATATCATTACTTCGCAAATTGAGCATCATGCGGTTATTCATGCATGTCAAGAGTTAGAAAGGCGTGGATTTGATGTAACGTATTTACCTGTTGATACATCTGGGACCATCAGCCGCGAGTCTGTAGAGAAAGTATTACGTAAGGATACGATTTTAGTAACACTAATGTATGGTAATAATGAAGTTGGTACAATTCAGCCCATTGTAGAAATTGGTGAGCTGTTACTTGAGCATCAAGCTGCTTTTCATATAGATGCTGTTCAAGCGTGTGGTGCCCTCAACCTAAATTTCAATACACTCCCAGTAGATATGGCTTCAATTTCAGCACATAAGGTTAATGGTCCTAAAGGTGTAGGTTTACTCTATACTACGAAGCGATTAAAGCCATTGGTATATGGGGGTGAACAAGAACGAAAGCGACGTGCTGGAACAGAAAATGTTGCAGCCATCGTAGGGTTTGCCAAAGCATTAGAGTTAGCTACTAAGTCTATTCAAGGCCGAAGAGAGCAATATGAGTTGTTTTCACAACAGCTTGTGGATCGCTTATTAAAAGAAGAAATTGAATTTACGATTAATGGTCACCAGTATAACCGTTTACCACATATTATGAACATAAGTTTTTTTGATGTACAGATTGAGCCGCTATTAATGAATTTGGATTTGGCTAATATCGCAGCTTCAAGTGGTTCTGCATGTACGGCAGGTTCTGTAGAGCCTTCTCACGTTCTTGTAGCGATGTTTGGTAAGGATGATGAACGGTTAACTTCAGCAATCCGGTTTAGTTTTGGATTAGGAAACACAAATGAACAAATTGAGTATGTCGCAAAACAGACAGCTAAGATTGTGAAGCGACTTAAGCAGACAGAGCAATTTATTTAAACAGAGGTGATCAAAGTGAACAAACGACCTGAGGAAACCCGTGTCGTTGTTGGGATGTCAGGAGGTGTAGATTCATCAGTGACAGCTTTGCTGTTAAAGGAGCAAGGCTATGATGTAATTGGCATCTTTATGAAAAATTGGGATGACACAGATGAAAATGGTGTGTGTACGGCAACAGAAGATTATGAAGACGTCATTCGTGTATGTAATCAAATCGGAATCCCTTATTATGCAGTGAACTTTGAAAAGGAATATTGGGATAAAGTTTTCACGTATTTTCTTGAAGAATACAAAGCCGGAAGAACACCTAATCCTGATGTCATGTGTAATAAGGAAATTAAGTTTAAAGCCTTCTTAAATCATGCGTTGACACTTGGAGCTGATTATGTCGCTACTGGACATTATGCGCAAGTGGAATGGCGTGATGGTCGAGCTCATTTATTACGAGGGCGGGATGAGAATAAGGATCAAACGTATTTTCTTAATGCGCTATCTGAAAAGCAATTATCAAAAACGATGTTTCCTATTGGGCATTTACCGAAAAATGATGTTCGTAAAATAGCCGTCGAAGCTAATTTGGCAACAGCAACGAAAAAGGATAGTACAGGTATTTGCTTTATTGGGGAGCGAGACTTTAAAGAGTTTCTTGCACAATATTTGCCTGCTCAGCCTGGTGAGATGCAAACGGTGGAAGGTGAAGTAAAAGGGACTCATGATGGATTAATGTATTATACGCTTGGCCAGCGTCAAGGACTAGGAATTGGTGGTGCTGGTGAACCTTGGTTTGTGATTGGGAAGGATATTGAGCGCAACGTTTTAATCGTTGGACAAGGGTTTCATCATGAAGGTCTTTACTCAGAGGCTCTCGATGCAATTGATCTAAATTGGATTAATGAAAAGCCGATAACAGAGTTTCGATGTACGGCGAAATTTCGCTATCGTCAAAAGGATGAGCCTGTTACGGTTACACCAAATGAAGATGGAACGGTTCTGGTAACTTTTGATGAGCGTCAACGGGCTATTACACCAGGGCAAGCTGTCGTGTTTTATGATGGTGATGTTTGTTTAGGTGGAGGGACTATAGATCGTGTCAGTTCATCTTACCCGTTACATGAAAAGTTAGCTAAATACTCTTAATATTACGACTTAGAAGCCTTGCTTTTAGGTCGCTTTTACTGATAAAAAGGTTGTGAATATATGACGATGATGGAGCAAGGAATCCAGCACATGAATGAACAACAGTATGAGGAAGCAGCGAAATGTTTTACCGCTGCGATAGAAGAGAATCCAAAAGATCCAACTGGTTACATTAATTTTGGTAATTTACTTGGTATTGTGGGAGATGTTGAGCGCTCGCTTGCATTTTTTGACAAGGCGATTGAATTAGATGAGCATGCAGCGACGGCGTATTATGGTGCTGCTACGATTTATTACAAAAAAGATCAATTTGAAGAAGCGGTTAAACTCTTTAGAAAGGCCGTCATGGAAAAATTAGATGAGCCAGATGTCCATTTTATGCTTGGGATGAGCTATTACCAGCTTGGCTCATTACCTCATGCGCTAAGTTCATTAAAAAGAGCAGTTGAATTAAATGGGGATGATGTTGATGCCAGGTTTCATTACGGTCTTTGTTTGGCACAACTAGAACAAGTGGACGAAGCACTTAACGAGTTTAGACACGTTGTTGAGAAAGACGAGAATCATGCTGACGCCTTATTTAATTTAGGGGTGGCTTATGCTTATAAGGATCAGGTTCAATTAGCATTAGATTCATTCAATAAAGCGCTAGACATTCAACCAGATCATATGCTTGCGGCAAATGGAAAGAAAACGATTGAAAATGCCTTAAAGTAAGGGTGGAATAAGGATGAATGATGAAATTGAAACGGTCGAAAGAGGTTATGTAAAAGGAACGATTCTTCATATTTTGTTTCGTAATGATGAAAACTATTATACAGTTGCCCTAGTTCGTGTTGAAAAGACAAATGAAGAGCTTGAGGATAAAAAGCTAACAGTTGTTGGAGTTCTCCCACAATCAGAGCCAGGTGAAACATTTTTATTCTATGGGCAATTCGCCGAGCATCCCAAATTTGGTCTGCAGTACAAAGTGGATCAGTTTAGACGAGATCTGCCACATACCAAAAGTGGTATTATTCAATATTTATCAAGTGATCGATTTCCTGGAATTGGTAAGAAGACGGCTGAGACAATCGTTGATAAATTAGGTGAACGGGCGATTACACGAATTGTTGAGGATCGAACAGTGTTGTATGATATTCCGAAGCTAACGAGACAAAAAGCCGATCACCTTTATTCAGAGTTGATTGAACAGCAAGGTGTAGAGCAAGTATTATTAGAGCTATCAAAGCATGGATTTGGTGTGGAACTTTCATTAAAAGTGTACCAAGCTTATAAAATACAAGCACTTGATATCATTCAAACAAATCCATACAAGCTGATTGAAGATGTTGATGGAATTGGTTTTAGACGAGCGGATATACTAGGAGCTGCGATTGGTATTACGGGTAATCACCCTGATCGAATACGAGCAGGCTGTTTATTCTTCATTCAAGAGTTTTGTTTGCAGGAAGGCCATGTTTTTTTATATCGCGATCAATTTGCCCCTCAAGTGATTTCACTTCTCTCTACGCCACAACTTAGTATTGAAATGAACGAAGTGGAGCAGCAGCTTCTCATGATGGCTGAAGATGATTTAATTGTGGAAGAAGATGACCGTGTATATATGAAGACATTATTTTTTGCGGAGAAAGGCATTGTAACGAATGTACGCCGTATATTATCACAAGAGGTAGAAGCTGAATTTCCGGAAGCTGAATTTCTAAAGGAATTGGGAAAGCTAGAAGAAGAGCAAAAGCTTTCTTATGCAAATTCACAAAAGGAAGCTATTCAAACGGCTCTTTCTTCACAAATGATGATTTTAACAGGTGGTCCAGGGACAGGTAAGACGACTGTTATAAAAGGAATTGTTGAATTGTATGCAAGGTTACACGGATTGTCACTCGATCCAAATGCATATTCTAACTCAAACCCGTTTCCAGTTTTACTCGTTGCACCAACAGGACGTGCAGCAAAGCGAATGAATGAATCAACTGATTTACCAGCGACAACGATCCACCGGTTACTTGGATGGAGTGGGAATGGTGGAGGCTTTGAAAAAGGGGACCATGAGCAAATTGATGGTGAATTACTGATCGTTGATGAGAGTTCGATGGTTGATATTTGGTTGATGAATCAACTATTGAAGGCCGTTCCACAGAAAATGCAAGTCATTTTCGTTGGAGATCAAGATCAATTACCTTCAGTTGGCCCAGGACAAGTATTAAAGGATTTTCTTGAGTCTAACGTTATACCTACGGTTCATTTAACCGATATTTATCGACAAAAGGAAGGATCATCTATCATAGATTTGGCTCATTCGATTAAAGGTGGACATGTTCCTGAATCACTAGCTGAGCCACAAGCAGATCGGCGCTTTTTCCCTTGTCAGTTAGACCAAGTGAAAGAAGCTGTTTCACAAATTTGTGAAAATGCCGTCAAAAAAGGTTTTACCGCTAAGGATATCCAAGTGCTTGCACCGATGTATAAAGGTCAAGCAGGTATTACGGAATTAAACCTCCTTTTACAGGAGCTATTTAATCCAAAGAAAGAAGGAAGGCGAGAGCTGAGCTTTGGTGACATTGTTTATCGGACAGGTGATGTTGTATTGCAGCTTGTGAATAATCCTGAGGAGCATGTATATAATGGCGATCGTGGTGAAATTGTCGCCATTTTTTATGCGAAGGAAAATGTAGAAAAACAAGATCAACTTGTTGTTTCATTTGATGGGAAGGAAGTAGTTTATCCGAAGCGTGAACTTAATCAAATTACTCATGCGTACTGCTGCTCCATTCATAAGTCTCAAGGCAGTGAGTTTCCAATTGTCGTGATGCCGGTATTACGAAGCTATGCGAGAATGCTTAGACGTAATTTAATTTATACGGGCATTACACGAGCAAAGCAGTTCTTGTTATTGTGTGGAGAACTATCTGCATTTAGGTCTGCGATCACACAACAAAATGAGTTAGAGCGTCATTCGATGTTAAAAGATAAACTAGAACAAATGGCGAGTGGAAAAAGTCAACTAGTATAAAGATTATAGCCTTGCAGATGCTATAAATGTTCGGAAGGTGGCGATAGCTTTGCGGACATTTTCAATAATAGAAGGTTTTCCGGTCATTGAGCAAGCGACAGGTCAAGAGTGTGGTCATGTGAATGACTTAGTGTATAAGGAAGGTAGGATATTGGGGTTACTCGTTGATCCAAAAGGTTGGCTTACAAGACAGCGCTTATTACCTATTTCTGATGTGAAAAGCTTTGGCAAAGACGCTATTATGATTACGAGCTCTAAGAAACTCCAATTGTTTGAACGAAAACATGATTTTTTATTGAAGCATGGAAAGAATCGACTACAAGGAATGACCTTGCTTTCTCAAGAAGGTGAGAAGCTAGGTTTGATGGAAGATGTATATTTTCAAGAAGAAGTGGGGACAATCGTAGGGTATGAAGTGACAGAAGGATTAATCGCTGATCTAATGGAGGGTCGAAAAGTCGTTAAGAGTGAAGAACCATTAACGATTACCAAAGGGCGAGCGATTATGACCGAGTAAGAAAGGAGCTCGTATCATGCGTTGTCCAAATTGCCAAAGTAAAGATATCGGGAAAATTGGAACAAACCAGTATTATTGCTGGAGCTGTTTTGTCGAAATGACCTTATCAGATGGGAAGCTTTCTATGCATCAAGTTGAGGAGGATGGCACACTCAGTTCATTGGATGACCTATTTGAGGACCATGATTTAGAAATCGAAATGGAAGCCAACTAAATAGGTGGTGACAGTTATGAGGAAAGCTGTAACAACTTCATTAATTGCAATCGGAATTGGAGCTGCGGCATGGACGATGAATGACCGTAGAAGGTCGAATCGATTCCAGCAAATGATGAAGCCTGTGAATAAGATGTTTAAATAATCGTAAAAGACAAGTCCAAAAGGGCTTGTCTTTTCAGTATTAGATCGTAATAAGACTTTCGCTTTTTCTTAGAAGACTAGTAAAAAAGTTTGTAGTATACTAGTTTTTAATGGACCGTGTAGGAGGAGCATCTGTGAAATTGTCTTTAAAGAAAAATTATTACATACTTGTAATCGTTGTATTTGCCGGTTTTTTATTGTTTGGCATATCTGAAAATGTTCGAGGGCCTGCGATTCCACAAATACAGTCTGATTTTCAAATTGGTGAAGCGCAGCTTGGTTTGTTGTTAGCCTTAAATTCTTTGGGGTTCTTACTAGCTTGTATGTACACATCTATTTTAGCCAAAAAAATTGGAATTAAAGCAACTACGATCATTGCCTTCATCGCCATGGCGCTGTCGGGTGTTTGTTTATTTGCTTCGACCTCATTTCCTTATTTAACAGCATCTTTCTTTTTTTTATATGTTGGGAACGGGATGCTCGAGATCGCTTTAGCTATTATAGCGGCTCAAATTTTTAAAAACCATACTGGAACGATGATGAACCTTTCGCACTTTTTTTATGGACTAGGGTCGACAGTCGCACCTATAATGGCTGCTTCTCTTATGGGGTGGGAATTTGGAGGAGAAGAACTTGGTTGGCGTTTTATGTACATGATAGTCCTCTCACTAACGATATTGCCGATAATCCCGACTTTAATTGCTCGTTTTTCAAACGAAGAGGAGGAAGATGGAGAAGAAAACATTTCAATTAAAAAGCTAATGAAGGATCGCATCGCTTGGACGATTGTCATCTTATTAACATTTGGTGTGACGGCAGAGCTTGCAACTGCAAGCTGGTTAGTCAATTATTACGTTCATGTGTTTCAGTGGACGATTGAAGATGCTTCAAAGATTTTGTCATTATTCTTTTTCTTTTTTATGCTAGCAAGGCTCTTTCTAGGTCCTGTAACAGATAAAATTGGGTACATACATTCGATTTTATTGTTTTCTCTGTTTTCAAGTGTATGTGGCATTATTGGGATAGCATTAGGCAATGATGGTGCAATTGTTATTGCCCTTGCTGGAGCTGGGATTGCACCCATTTATCCAACTGTAATGGCATTACTCGCAAAACGCTATGCGAAAGGGACTGGCACCGCGATTACATTTACTGTCTCGTTAATGGGTATCGGAAGTGTCGTGATCAATTTATTTATTGGGTTTTTCATTGAAGCAATTAATGCTCTTTCTGATCGATATGAACTATTAATGGGGGGCAATATTGGTATGCAAGTTGGCTTTGCCTTTATTATTACAACACCTGTTGCATGTGTCATTTGCTGTTTCATTTTATTAAGGTTGTTTAAAAAAGAAGGGAAATTTGTGTAAAGGATATATACAACATAAGAAGTGCGCTGCTCTTAAAAGAAAGAGCAGCGCTTAATACTACTGTTAATGTTATGTCCTTTTGATCGTTCCATCCTCACTAAAGAAGCGTGCAATGCTTTGTTCTACCTCAGGATCTAAAATGAGTGGTGGGGCATGGTGAGGTTTCATCCGTGCATCAATGATCATCGTATCACAGCCCCAATGCTTAAATTGATAATAGCTATTAACTCCATAGATGTCATGTGAAGGATTACTTCTCGTAAAGGTCGCCCATAAGAAATTAGAAAGTGTCTCACTTAGAAACTTACTATCGTCACACAGGATCATAAGTGGACATGAAGACAAATCCTCATTACTAGCTAGTGTAGTAGTTAATTCCTCTAATTCGATTTGTGCTTGTTCATAGCTCAAAAATTCAGTGCCTTCTATTGCTACTACACCTGGAAAGACAATGGAAGGATTATGGACAATTGAGAGTTCTTCTAATACTTTTGGGATGGTTGTACAAAGCTCTCGTTTCTTATTTCCATAAGCTGCAATTATGACTTTACTTCCAGAATTAAGACCTGTTCCAGAGTAATCAAGCGTATCAATGGTCGTATTCGTTTGAAAATGAAGGTCACGCTTAAGGTCTATTCGTTCGAGAATATACGTTAAAAAACGTTCTTCATCATGTGTCGAAATGGGTTCTGTATCTTCAGCTGTAATGAATAAATATTTCGCTAAGCTTAATTGTCCTGTTCCTAAAATGTTGTTTGCGATCGTCATTAATTCTGACGGTCGTTTCACTTCTTCATATGGTGTGTAGCGTTCACTACCAATGGCGAATAGAAGAGGGTGGACCCCTGAAGCATCAACCGCGTGGACTTCCTTAACGCCAGGTATTTGTTGTTTGACAGCATCACCCGTTAATTCATGAATTAATTCACCGAATGATGTATCCTCCTGAGGAGGTCGTCCAACAACGGTAAATGGCCAAATGGCATTCTTGCGAGCAAAAACCTTGTGAACACGCATCATCGGAAAAGGGTGGGTAAGGCTATAATAGCCGAGATGGTCACCGAATGGACCCTCTTGCTTTGTTTCATTTGGATGAATCTCTCCTGTAATAACAAAGTCTGCATCATGACTAACGCAGTAGCCATCAACATAACTATAACGAAAACGCCTACCTGCTAATAAGCCGGCAAAAGTAAGCTCACTAAGTCCTTCAGGAAGTGGCATAACAGCAGATAATGTGTGAGACGGTGGCCCGCCGATGAAAATACTCACTTTGAGTGGCTCACCCTTTTTTATTGCTTTTGTTTGGTGTACACCGAGGCCACGGTGAATTTGATAATGGATTCCTACTTCCTTATTAGGTTCATAGTCATTTCCGCTAATTTGAATACGATACATACCTAAATTAGCATTCATGATTCCAGGCTTGTCAGGATCTTCGCTATACACTTGAGGTAATGTGACAAAAGCACCTCCGTCATCAGGCCAGTGATGAATATGTGGCAATTCAGCAATTGTAATTTCCTCCAAGTGAGAAGGTAAACCATTTCTTTTCTTCAACGGTAACGCCTTTGAAGCAGCTAAACCTGATTGAACATGCTTCAACGGTTGCTTCAACGCTTTCATAGGATCATTACGTAGTTGGATGACTTTTTCAGTTGGATTCCATGTTTTACGAAACATATATTTACTACGTTCGATTGTGCCGAAAAGATTAGAGATAGCAGGATATTTTGATCCTTTAATATTCTCAAATAAGATCGCTGGACCTCCTTTTTCATATACCTTTAAATGGATCGCAGCCATTTCAAGATAAGGATCGACCTCTTCTTTAATACGAATCAGTTCACCTTTCTGTTCTAAATCTAATATACATTCCTCTAGAGATTGATACATTGACGAAAGCTCCTTACGAAGACAGATTTATTACTAGTATACCGTTTTTATTGATGACCTGTCTTGTTTGAAGTGTGAGCGATTTTGTGACAATTGTGAGGGAAGTGAGTAGTAAATTGTAGATGTTATTAAGGCGCTAATATTTAACAATTTCAGTATTGGCAAGTAGCCTAGTCTAAAAAGCGCTTTTTCATATCAGATGTTGGGACTAGACATTGGTCCTTTTGACCAAACCATCTATAACGGTTGTTCGCAACAATTTGATAAACTGCGTCACGAAGTATGCGAGGGAAAATAATGGCGATATAAGATAGCTTCCATAGTCCTTTTAGCTGTTTACAAATTCGTAATACAGCTGTTGAACGAATATAGTGTTGATTATTTTCAATAAGTACCATACTATTCATTGTGCTTGATATATTATGATTTGCTAATAAGTGTTGACCAATTTCACTTTGTAAGGAAGCGAATTGAAATTGTGCATTTGGGTCGCGTTTAATAATAAATTGTACACTTTGGTTACATATATGACAATCTCCATCAATAAGTACGATTCGTTTCATCAGTTTATCATTCCTATCGAATTATCAAATTTATAAAGCATGTTCAAAAAGTACTAAAAAAATATGGCAATGGTTCCGTTCACTATGCGTCTTGTGGCGAGAAAACCACTGATCATAAGGCTTTTAAAGATATAGCGACTACGCTTCATTGCTTCGAGGTCATTCAAAAAGTTGAAGTCCATTCATGTTAGCCTCATTTTAACATAAATTATTAATTTGTCTTGTTTATTTGAAAGTGAAAGAAATAATAGGTAAGATAGTATGAAGAGAAAAGTTTATTGTAGTGAGGTGCAATTTTATGGGAGAAGCAAACCATGATGTTTATGTGAATCCGAAACAAGTCATGTATATTTTAGGAGCGTTTATTTTTGGAGGTTTACTTTTAGTATCCTTTATTCATGCGGGGTTTTACGCAGAGCATTATTCAACATCATTTCTATGGCAATTCCGTGGCACGATTTTAGGTGCGGCTGTTATCTTCTTTGCTCTAACCGTTTTCTTAAATCGTCAAACAAGTGAAAAACAAGAAAAATAGTGGATGAGGCTGGGACATAACTAAAGTGTCTATCTGGAAACCCGAACAAAAGATGAACGTAGCGGATGAAATATACGTAGACTCCTGCGGAATGAAAAGCGAGACCACTGAAAAAGTCCTTTCTAGTAACTCAAAGAAGAGTAATGGCTCCGCTCGTTGCACGCCTTTCTATGAGAAACCCACTCATAGAAAGGCTTTCAAAATCGGGCAACGGCTACGCACATTACTTAAAGGGCCGCTGAAAAGCCAAGGGTGAGACCCCGCAGTGCGAAGCACGAGGAGGCTCACCGGCTTCCCGCGGAAAGCGAAGTATATTTCAGGAGCGGTTTACGTCCACCATCTATCATTGTTCGGCTTTTCTTTTAGATAAACCACTTTTGTCCCAGCCTCATTTTTTAAATCAATAAAATTAATGTGCTTAAACTTGCAAGTGGTGCCACTATTTATTTTTTCGTATTAAGAATTTACAATGTGGCTCACCATCTGATTGACAGGAAATTCGATCAATCTCATTTGTTTCAAGCACTTGCTTAAACATTTCGGTTTCACACGTACAAGCGTCTTTGTAATCAGAGGCAATGGCTAAAATAGGACAATTATATTCTGTTAATTCGTACGTTCCGTCGTTTATTTTTTGCAGCTCAGCCATGTAGCCCTTCTCATTTTGTATATTAGTGAGCTCTGCTATTTTTTTATCAAAATTTGTTTGAATTAGTCGTTGTTTATAACTTTTTGTTAAACGTTGCTCTCTTTTTTTAAACAAAGTGTGAATGACCTCGTAACCATGTAATTCCTCAATATCCTGTAAAAATTCAACGCTAATCCCTTCGTAGTTTCTTGGAAAAAGTAGCTCCCCTTTGCTAGTTAAAGAGTATCTTTGTTGCGGACGACCGACCGCTTGTCTAACTTCTTTCCCTTCAATGAGTCCATCTTTCTCAAGTGAAAGTATATGTTTTCGAACTGCCATATGTGTGATATTTAATGTGGCTGTTAAGTTTTGAACAGACAAAGTTCCGTTTTTCTTGAGAAGTTCTAGTAGTTTGTTTTTTGTTGAGTGCATGTAAGTCTCTCCTCTATGTATGAAAATATTTGAATGAATGAGAAGCTGAATGCTTTGCAAAATATGATGGATATGATGTACTATCATTATATACTTTTTATACTAAAATGTATATAAAATAAGAGGTGAGAGAAATGAATCAACGCCGTGTTAAAAACAAATGGATCGTTAAGTATGAAGAGATGAGTTTTCCTTTTATTCAGAAAGGATGGGTGCTGCCGAATGGGAAATTTAAGGAATTTGACCCATTTATCATAATGGCTGAGGATTGGTTTAAAAGAGGCGCCTTTTCTGATCATCCCCATCGAGGATTCCAGACGATTACATATGTAGTGGATGGTCGGTTAGAGCATATTGATAATAGTGGAAGTCGTGAAATCCTTTAACCAGGTGATATGCAATATATGAATGCAGGATCTGGTGCACGACATGCAGAGGAAGCTGTTAGTGATGACATTGCTCATACGTTACAGCTGTGGTTAAACTTGCCGAAAGAGAAAAAGTTCTCTAAGCCTTATTATCAAAATGTTTATTCAGAAGCTACTCCTACAATTGAGATAGATCGTGGATTCGTTAAAATATTTGCAGGACAAATTGGGAATATCGTTGGACCGCTTCAGTCAATGGTTCCAATAACGATAGCTGAGGCCAATTTAGAAGAAGGAGCGTGCTATCAACATCAACTACCTGTTACGCATCAGGCATTTGTGTATGTACTCTCAAGTGAACTTGAAATAGGTGATGAAAGAACAGTGCTAAAAAAGCATGATGTTGCAACGCTAACGATGACTGACCAAGTTAGCTTGAGTCACGATAACTGCTCAATAGTTGCTCGTTCACGTCGAGTAAAGCTTTTAATTTATTCTGGAGAACCAATTAAAGAGACAATCGTTCCGTATGGTCCGTTTGTCATGAATTCAGAAGAAGAAATAAAAGAAGCTTATCATGATTATCGTACTGGAAAATTTGGTCCGGCAGCTAAGTCGTGATGGTTGTTTATACTTAATAATATAAAAAGATAATAAAAGAATGGGAGAGAAAATCAATGAATGAAAAAGAATTGTATGATGTAACGATTATTGGTGGAGGGCCAACAGGTTTATTTGCGACTTTTTATGCAGGAATGCGTGACTTAAAGGTGAAGATTATTGATAGCTTAGGTCAACTTGGTGGGCAAGTGGGCGAATTATACCCAGATAAATATATTTATGATGTTGGTGGATTTCCGAAGGTACTTGGGAAAGAATTTATTAAGAATTTAGAGGAGCAAGCTGCTTTTGCCAAACCAACGATTTGTCTTAATGAAACAGTTTTACATGTGGAGAAAGATGAGGACAAGTTTACGTTAACGACCAATCAAGGGCAACATGTTTCCAAAACTATTTTGATTACTGGAGGAATAGGGGCGTTTGAACCGCGTAAATTAAAGATTGAAGGGGAGCAGTTGTATGAAGGGAAGAGCCTGCATTACTCAGTAAAGGATTTACAGTTTTTTGAAGGGCAACGTGTTCTTGTTTGTGGTGGTGGTGATTCAGCTGTAGATTGGTCCCTCATGCTTGAGAATGTTGCATCACATGTTACATTATGTCATCGTCGAAATGATTTCAAAGCTCATGAAAGTAGCGTCAACGAGTTAAAAGCTTCTTCGGTTAATATAAAAACACCATACGCTATCAAACGATTAATTGGTGAGGGAGAAACGCTTCGTCAAGTAGTGATTGCTCATAAAAATGGAGATGAAGAGGTGGTTGATACTGATCATATCATCGTCAATTATGGAAATATTTCTTCTCTTGGTCCGATTAAAAGCTGGGGTTTAGAAATGGATCGTCAATCAATTATCGTTAATTCAAAAATGGAAACCAATATTGAGGGCATATTTGCAGCAGGTGACATTGTAAACTATGAAGGAAAGGTGAAACTTATTGCGATCGGGTTAGGTGAAGCACCAATTGCGATAAATCATGCAAAAGCATATATTGACCCTGCTTCAAGAGTTCAGCCGTTGCATAGTACGAGTGTATTTAAATAGGAGGTCATGGGAATGAAAATAGTTGGCGTATCTGGTTCAATGATTGGATCTAAAACAGTAAAAGTTGTTAGTGAAGTATTAGAAGCTGTTAAACGGAAAAGCCCAGCTGTCGAAACGGAGTTAATTGATTTAAAGGAGTATGAGATTGATTGGGTACGAGGCTTACCATTAGAAGCGTATAACAGTGACACACAGAAAGTAGTGCAAAACATTATTACTGCGGATGCACTCGTTTTCGGAACACCGATTTATCAGGCTTCTATTTCTGGTGTGTTAAAGAACCTGTTTGATCACTTGCCGATGGGGGTATTTCAATCGAAGGTTACAGGAGTCGTTACTACTGCAGGCTCAGAGCGTCATTTCTTAGTTGCTGAGTATCAGTTAAAACCCATATTACAATTTCTGAAAGGAACCGTACCGAATACGCAAGTGTTTGCTGTAAATGGAAGCTTTAATGAGAAGAATGAAATTGTCGATCAAGAAGTATTAACTCGTATAGATGTGTTAGCAGAAGCGATTGTACAACAATAAATAGTATGAGTGAGACGTCACAGCCGTAATTGTATTAGGTTGTGGCGTTTTTTTGAAATGATTTTGAAACAAGAATGAGTAAAAGGGTTTTAATGGTAAGTGTAGAATTACAAGGTGAGTTGCAAAAGTGGGGACATTTAGGAGTGAAGGAGAGGAAGGAATTAGTAATAAGGGTGAGCAATTAACTTTTCGGGAGTGATTCGTGAATAGAACCTGCATACGTTCGATTGGAATGAACGATATATACAAAATTAGAGGAGTGAGAGAGGATGATCAAAGGATTACATCATGTCCAAATAACGATTCCAACAGGGGAAGAAGAGGCAGGGAGAGCTTTCTATTGTGAAGGGTTAGGGATAGAGGAAATGGAAAAGCCAGCGTCATTACAGGGGAGAGGAGGATTTTGGCTAAAGGTGGGTAATCGTCAAGTACATGTTGGGACAGAAGAAGGGTTTGATCGTTTTCAGACGAAGGCACATATTGCCTATGAAGTGTCCGATCTAGATTATTGGAAACAAAGATTGAATAAGTTAGGAATCGAGATTGTTGAAGCCGTTCCTATCCCAGGGTATGAGCGATTTGAATGTCGTGACCCGTTCGGGAATCGAATGGAATTTATTAAAGAAAGTGAAAAATAGAGAAGAATGGGTGCATAAGTTAAAAATGAAATATAGGAGAGGTACTTCAGTTAACATTCTGACTCATCCATTCATCTTTTAATAACCCATAAATAATGATATCCATATATGTATGGTGTAAGTATTGACTATTTCGAATACAGCCTTCATGAAGGAAGCCGAGTCGTTCTGGTATGCGACGGCTTTTTTTATTTTCTTTAGCAACACGTATCTCGACTTTGTTGAATTGTAGCTCTTCGAATGTGTAAGCTGTTAAGGCTTGAACAACACGAGTCATAATTCCTTTTCCTTGAACGTTTTCTGCCAACCAGTAACCAATCGTTGTTATTTTATTAATGTGATCAATTTGATTAAATCCTGCATTTCCAACGATTTGATCGTCATAGAGTATGACAGTATTTAAACCTTTGCTTTCGTTAGCGAGCTGTTCGCAGGAGTGAATGAAGTTTTTGGTATGTTCAACAGTTGTTGTGTCATCTACCCAGGGAAGCCATTTGCGTAAATGGCTTCTTGATTGTTCTGTTACATAAAACAGTTGATGAGCATCTGTGTATTCAATTTGTTTAATCATTAACGAATCATCTATTTTTTTTGTAAACATGATAACCTCCTAAAGACTTAATATCCTTTTTTTACAGTAACATGAAAAACATGTTCGTGGGATGAAATTCTTATATTAGGTTCATGATGATTCTATTTAAATTGGTCATACTAATGAAAGAGGTGAGAGAGGTGGAGAATAACAACAAATGGTTTAGATGGTTATATCGTTCTGCTCTTATTTTGATCATTGCTCTCATTATCTTTGTTTTTATTCAGCTTACACCAATTTTTGCACCTTTTAGCGCTATTTTCAAGGCTTTAGTATTACCGCTCGGTGTATCGGTGTTGATTGCTTATTTACTTCACCCGATAGTGGAGAAGCTTCATGAAGTTGGGATGTCAAGAACCGTAGCTGTTATGTTACTTTTTCTTTTAATGATCGGCTTGTTTGCACTTATTGCTATGATTGGATTTCCAGAATTGAAAAAGCAAATTGAACATTTTGTTGAAGTTGTACCTGAGCAAGTTCAAATGATTGAGCAAGCAACAGATGAAATGGACCACCAGCTCCATAGTTTGCCAGAGCCCATCCAGCTTCAGGTAGAAAATTGGAAAGATCAATTAATTCGATTAGGTGAACACATTTTTAGTCAAGTAGAAGCAGTGTTTCTCTTTTTAGTGACATCTTTTTTCGCTTTAATCGTGATCCCATTTTTAGTTTTTTATTTATTGAAAGATTATGATCAAATTCAGAGGATTTGTTGGTATGTGACACCTCGAAGATGGCGAAAACCTTTGCAGCGCTTTATAAAGGATGTCGACCAAGCGATAGGAGGATTTATACGAGGACAATTACTCGTATCGTTACTAGTAGGAGTCATGTCAACTCTCGGTCTGTGGCTGTTAGGTGTACCATACCCGATTCTTCTCGGTGTTTTTATCGGCGCACTTGATTTGATTCCATTTTTTGGTCCTTACATAGGTGCGGCTCCTGCTGTGATTGTTAGTTTTCTTGAATCGTGGCAGCTTGGATTATTTACGATTCTCTTATTATTTATTATTCAACAGCTAGAAAGTAACATTCTATCACCAGTTATCGTTGGAAAGAGTATACACCTTCACCCAGTATTAATTATTTTAGCTTTATTAGTTGGTGTAGAAATTGGGGGTTTTTTAGGTATGTTATTGGCTGTACCATTATTGGCCATAGGTAAGGTGGTTTTTTTACACATACGTTCATACCGTCTCGCACGTTGACATTTGCTTGTTACATTTTTATAATAAAAGAGCGAAATGAACAGGTAAAAACGTTGAAGGAACGAGTATGAAGCAGTTCCACTTGTATAGAGAGGTTTGCCCGAGGCTGGAAGGTGAACTAAGTGAAGAGCTTCAGAACGCTAATCCTGAGTGTAGCTAATCGCTACCGTTAACCCGCGTTAAGGTATGAAAGTGATAGACGAATGTCTATAATTAGGGTGGTACCGCGTGAACAAGCTCTCGTCCCTTTATTGAGGGAGTGAGGGCTTTTTTCTATGAATGTTACGAGAATTTGGTCTACCCGATTACATGTAAAGGGAGTCGATGAAGGTGAAACATTTAACATCTGCACAAGTTAGACAAATGTTTTTAGATTTTTTTAAAGAAAAAGGGCACGATATTGAACCAAGTGCATCACTCGTCCCGCATGATGATCCGACTTTATTATGGATTAATAGTGGGGTAGCTACCTTAAAGAAGTATTTTGATGGTCGAGTGATTCCCGATAATCCCCGTATAACAAATGCGCAAAAATCGATTCGAACAAATGATATTGAAAACGTAGGTAAGACAGCTCGGCATCATACGTTTTTTGAAATGCTTGGGAACTTTTCAATTGGAGATTACTTTAAGGAGGAAGCGATTGAGTGGGCTTGGGAGTTTCTAACGAGCGAGAAATGGATTGGGTTTGACCCTGATAAGCTATCAGTAACGGTTCATCCGGAAGATCACGAAGCTTATGAATATTGGCAATCGACAATTGGGCTTCCACCTGAACGAATTATTCGTTTAGAAGGGAATTTCTGGGATATTGGTGAAGGTCCAAGTGGACCAAATACGGAAATATTTTATGATCGTGGCGTAGCATATGGTGACGATGAGAGTGATCCTGAGCTTTATCCTGGTGGGGAAAACGATCGATATCTTGAAGTATGGAATTTAGTATTTTCACAATTTAACCATAATCCAGACGGTACATACACACCACTACCTAAGAAAAACATAGATACAGGTATGGGACTTGAACGTATGGTGTCCATTATCCAAGATGTTCCGACAAACTTTGAAACGGATTTATTTATGCCGATTATTAAAGCAACGGAGCCTATTTCCGGAAAATCATATGGCCAAGATGTTGAAATTGATGTTGCTTTTAAAGTGATTGCCGATCACGTTCGAACGGTGACATTTGCCGTAACGGATGGTGCATTGCCTTCCAATGAGGGACGTGGATATGTATTACGTCGTCTTTTACGTCGAGCTGTTCGATATGCAAAGTTGATTGGAATTGACCGTCCTTTTATGTATGAACTCGTTCCGGTTGTCGGTGAAATTATGGTGGATTTCTATCCAGAGGTAAAAGAGAAGACAGAATTTGTGCAAAAAGTCATGAAAAATGAGGAAGAGAGATTCCATGAAACCCTTCATGAAGGATTAGCTATTTTACATAAGGTGCTTGATGAGGCAAAGCAGAATGATGAGAAAGTGATTTCTGGTGTTGACGTTTTCCGGCTTTATGATACGTATGGATTCCCTGTTGATTTGACAGAAGAATACGTGGAAGAACAAGGTTTAACAATCGACCGTGAAGGCTTTGAAGAGGAAATGGAAGGTCAACGTTCACGTGCTCGTTCAGCGAGACAAGAAACAGGCTCAATGCAAGTTCAGGATGAGGTACTTGGACAGATTAATGCTGAAAGTGTTTTCGTTGGATATGATGAGCTGAAGGTTGAACAGACAAAGATTGAAGTAATCATTGCTGATAAAGAAGTAATAAGAGAAGCACACGAACAAGAGCAAGTGCAAATTATTCTAAGCAAAACACCATTCTATGCTGAAAGCGGTGGACAAATCGCGGATGTTGGTACGATTAGTGGTGAAGGGTTTGTAGCTGATGTTCAGAATGTGAAGAAAGCGCCTAACGGTCAGCATCTTCATACAATTATTATAAAAGAGGGTGTTATGCAGGTTGGAGCAACGGCTATCGCTGAAGTGAATGCTCCAAGCAGAAAAGCGATTGTGAAAAATCATACGGCGACTCATCTGCTTCATCAAGCGTTAAAGGATGTTTTAGGTGAGCATGTGAATCAAGCTGGCTCCCTCGTGTCCGCTGAAAGACTTCGATTCGATTTCTCTCATTTTGGTCAAGTGACGAAAGAAGAATTAAGTCGAATTGAAGAGATTGTCAATAAACAAATTTGGGAAGCGACCGATGTTGATATTACAATAAAGAAGCTAGATGAAGCAAAAGCTATGGGAGCAATGGCGCTCTTTGGTGAGAAATATGGAGAAACAGTACGTGTTGTGAGAGTCGGCGAATATAGTTTGGAGCTTTGTGGTGGCTGTCATGTTCGAAATACAGCTGAAATTGGCTTGTGTAAGCTTGTAAGTGAATCTGGAATTGGTGCAGGAGTGCGCCGAATTGAAGCGTTAACGGCACAAGGTGCTTTTGAGCAAATGAGCAGTCAACTACGAGATTTACAAGATGCTGCTTCTATCCTGAAAGCGAAACGAGTAGAGGAAGTTCCACAACGAGTGGAGTCTTTAAATCAACAATTAAAAGAAGTTCAGCGTGAGAATGAATCTTTAATGGCAAAATTGGGTAACATGGAAGCTGGAAGCCTAATTGATGATGTTGTTGAAATTAATGGAGTAAAGGTACTTGCGAAAAAAGTGAATGCTGGTGATAAGGATGCATTACGAGCAATTGTCGACAAATTAAAGCAGGACCTATCTTCAGGTATCATTGTATTAGCTGCTGTATCTGGTGAAAAAGTAAACATTGTAGCTGGTGTGACAAAAGATTTGCTTGAATCTGGTTATCATGCCGGTAAGCTTGTAAAGGAAGTAGCGACACGCTGCGGAGGCGGAGGTGGTGGACGTCCCGATATGGCCCAAGCAGGTGGAAAGAAGCCAGAGGAATTAGAAAAGGCACTTGCCTTTGTTCAAGATTACGTAAATACAATTTCCTAAATGGATCATTTTGGTGTACAATGGAAATAAAGACAAGCTAGCTTTTAAGGGAAGAAGGAGACTAGCAATGAATGAAAGAGGTGTGTGTGATGAGCTCTATGGACAAAACGATGCAATTTGATTTTCAGGATGATTCGGTTGATGTGGATGTGCAAGAGGTACTTCTTTCTGTGTATGGATCACTTGAGGAAAAAGGTTATAACCCTATCAACCAAATTGTTGGCTATTTACTGTCAGGAGATCCTGCGTACATTCCTCGCCATAAGGATGCTCGTACGCTCATTCGCAAGCTAGAACGGGACGAATTAATTGAAGAATTGGTGAAATCCTATCTCACACAACACCAAAAGGAGATTGGATGAGAGCGTTAGGATTAGATGTGGGTACGAAAACAGTTGGAATTGCCCTTAGTGATGAGCTAGGTTGGACAGCCCAAGGTCTGGATACCATTAGACGAAATGAAGACAACCCTTCTGAAGATATGGAAAAGATAGCTAACCTTGTTAAAGAGCATGGAGTAAGCCATATAGTCATAGGATTACCTAAGAATATGAATGGTTCCATTGGTCCAAGTGGTGAGCGAAGCAAGGAGTTTGCTGAGCAACTTCAAGAGTTTGTCACTTGTGATATGACATTTTGGGATGAACGATTAACGACGGTTGCAGCAGAAAAAATGCTCATTTCAGCTGATGTTAGTCGAAAAAAACGTAAGAAAGTGATCGATAAAATGGCTGCAGTAATGATTTTACAAGGTTATTTGGATCATAAATAAGTGAAAGAGGTGTCTTATGGCAAACGAAGAGAAAGAACGCATTGTCATTCCCGATGAGAATGGGGATGAGCATTTATTTGATGAATTATTTCGTTTTCAAGTAGATGAAACGGATCAATCATATATTTTGTTAACGCCTGTTGGCTCTGATCAAGAAGATGAGGATGAAGAGGTCGAGGTGTTCGCTTTCCGTTTTGAAGATCGCGAAGGTGAAGAAAACGATATCGCTCTATTTCCGTTAGAATCCGATCAAGAGTGGGAAATGGTTGAAGAAATGTTGAATACATTTAGCGAAGATCAAGAATAAAGGCATTGTCTTAAAGGTATTTCGGTAGTTAAGACCTTCCGAAATACCTTTTTTCAGGTGAGAGTGTATTAAATTCTTAAAAGTTGAATCAATGAAGGTTCGATCATTTATTTACATTGTTTACCACAAACATGAATTTTCAAGTTTTTATTGCTGACATATTAGAAAAATATAGTATAATGATACGGTGGAAGGAGGAGAAGGATGTCTAATTCCGACGATAAACAAAGAAATTCCTTGTATCATGAAAGAGCAACTCAAGCTCGAATAGTAAGGCGTATTGTCTTTTTTGCGTTTCTTGGCTTAGTTATACTTGGAACGATCGCAGGATTTGGTGCGTATTCATATATAACCAATGCTCTATCTCCAGTTGATGAAGACTCACCAGAGGAAATGGAGATTACGATACCAATTGGTTCTACTGCCAATCACATCGGAACGATACTAGAAGAAGAAGGGCTTGTTCGTAATGGGACCGTCTTTCGTTATTATGTACGATATAAAAATGAATCTGGATTTCAAGCAGGAGATTATCGACTCCATACAGGTATGACAATGGATGAAATTATTGAATCCTTAAAAGATGGAACGGTTATGCAAGACCCAGAATTGGTATTTACTATTCCTGAAGGGTTATGGCTTGAGCATATGATTGAAGCTATCGCAAAAGAAACGGATCATACGGTTGAGGATCTTGAAGCGGTTATCCATGATAAAGACTATGTTGAATCGTTGATTGAACGATATGATATGCTAACTGAGGTTGTTTTAGATGAAGATATTCGTTATCCATTAGAAGGGTACCTATTTCCAGCACGATATGATTTCATGGTTGAAAATCCTTCTATTGAGGAAATCGTCGAAGCGATGCTAAGTAGAACACAGGCGATTCTAACTAACCTTGAAGAAGAGATGGACGAGCTTGAATTAACACCGCATGAAGTATTGACATTAGCTTCAATTATTGAGCGAGAAGCACAGAAGTCTGAAGATCGTTATATGATCTCAGGTGTCCTTCATACGCGTTTAGAGCGTGGAATGAAACTACAAGTCGATCCGACTACCGCTTATGCAATAGGTGAGCATTTATATATGACATCAATACCGGACACTCAATATGACTCCCCTTATAATACGTATGTTGTAGATGGAATACCTATTGGTCCGATTGCTGGACCAGGACAGGATTCGATAGAAGCTGTAGTTCGTCCAGAAATAACAGGCGACCTTTATTTCTACGCGCGAATTAATGGAGATGTTCTGTATACGGATACGTATGAAGAGCACTTAGCAAATCGAGATCGTTATCGTCATGAGTGGATTGAAGCGGCTGAAGAAGCAGAACAAGAGGATGAAGAGTAATGATAAGGGGCACTGAAAAAGTTTAGTTTTAACTTTTTCGGTGCCCTTCCAGTGACTTCAATTATGAGGGGGGAGGTGTCATTGACACACCCTCTTTTCCATATGAGCGAGATGGAGGTAGAAGATGGAACAACTTGAGACTTATGTGAAATCGTTAATTCCAAGTAGAGGTTCAATTGTAGAAGAAATGGAGCGACAAGCAGTACGAGATCATGTACCGATTATGGATATCATTGCGATGGAGTTCTTACTTCAGCAATTAAAGCTAATGAAGCCGGAAAGGATATTAGAAATTGGCACAGCTATCGGGTATTCAGCCATTCGAATGAGTCAAGCAACTGGAGCGACGGTTGTGACAATGGAACGAGATGAGCAGCGATATGAACAAGCTCTTCAAAACATTCAACGTGTCGGGCTAGATAGCAAGATTAATGTTTGGTTCGGTGATGCATTGAATCTAGGTGAAAAACTTGAATCTTTGCCCTATTTTGATGTATTATTTATTGATGCTGCTAAAGGTCAATATCAACGCTTCTTTGAAACATACGAACCGTATGTAAAGCGCGGCGGTGTGATCTTTTCTGATAATGTTCTTTTTCGCGGTTTAGTTGCAGAGACTGAGGTTGAATCAAAAAGATTGCGAAAACTAACAGAGAAAATAAAAATGTATAACTCTTGGTTAATGGCGCACCCTCGTTACGATACGAGAATTGTGCCAGTTGGTGATGGATTGGCGATTAGTATAAAACGATAGTAAAAAGGAGAGTAGGACGGTGAAAAAGCCTGAATTACTTGTAACACCAAAGAATCTTAATGCACTTGAACGTTTATTTAACGCTGGAGCTGATGCGGCGATTGTAGGTGAAGAACGTTATGGATTACGTCTTGCTGGTGAATTTACGCGAAATGATATTAAACAAGCGGTCGAGCTTGCCCATAAACAAAATAAAAAAATATACGTTGCAATGAATGCCCTCTTTCACAATGACAAAATAGAAGAGCTGGCAGAATATGTGGCTTTTTTAAGTGAAGCAGAAATAGATGCCATCGTATTCGGTGACCCAGCAGTTGTGATGACTGTTCGCGACGTTGCACCTGAAATGCCTTTACATTGGAATACAGAGACGACAGCGACAAATTGGTTTACAGCAAACTATTGGGGAAAAAGAGGAGCTACGCGAGCGGTTTTAGCACGTGAGCTCAGCATGGATGCCATTATTGAGATTAAACAGCATGCTGAAGTAGCAGTTGAAGTTCAAGTTCATGGAATGACCTGTATGTTTCAATCGAAACGCACATTAATTGGGAACTATATGGAATTCCAAGGAAAGAATTTAGAAGTAGAGCGACGGGGGAAGGAGCGACAATTGTATTTGTTTGATCCGGAGCGCGAAGCCCGCTATCCTATTTTTGAAGATGAGAATGGAACACATATTATGAGCCCGAATGATATAGCCATTATTGATGAGCTAGAGGAAATGATTGATGCCCAAATCGATAGCTTTAAAATCGATGGTGTATTAAAGTCAACTGAATATATGGAAGAAGTTACGAAACTTTATCGTGACGCGATCGATCTCTGTATAACAGATCGTGAACAATATGAGGAGAAAAAAGAACTGTATATCGATCAATTAGAAGTGCTACAACCGAAGCATCGTAAGCTCGATACAGGCTTCTTTTTTAAGGAAACTGTGTATTAAAAAAGGAGGGAGGAATAGAAGATGACTGTAACCGTAGAAGAAACAAGAAAAGCGAAACGCGTGATTACAAAAAAACCAGAACTATTAGCACCTGCTGGTGATTTAGAAAAGCTAAAAGTTGCTGTTCATTATGGAGCAGATGCGGTATTTATTGGCGGACAGGAATTTGGCTTACGTTCGAATGCCGGAAACTTCACGATCGATGAAATGCGTGAAGGGGTAGAATTCGCTAATCGTTATGGAGCTAAAATTTACGTAACAACGAATATTTTTGCACACAATGAAAATATCGATGGCCTTGAGGAGTATTTACAAAGCCTTCAGGAAGTTGGAATAACGGGCATCATTGTGGCTGATCCTCTCATTATTGAAACGTGTAAAAAAGTCGCTCCAAAGGTAGAGGTGCATTTAAGCACACAACAATCTTTGTCGAACTGGTTAGCGGTGAAGTATTGGAAGGAAGAAGGACTTCATCGTGTTGTTTTAGCAAGAGAGGTAGGCCTTGAGGAAATGCTTGAAATGAAAAAGCATGTCGATATTGAAATAGAAGCATTTGTTCACGGAGCGATGTGTATCGCTTATTCTGGTCGCTGTGTATTAAGTAATCATATGACAGCACGCGATTCTAATCGTGGAGGCTGTTGCCAATCGTGTCGCTGGGATTATGATTTATTTGAATTGAACGAGAATGGTGATCAAGCGCTTTTTAATGAGCAGGATCCTCAATATACGATGAGCCCGAAAGATTTAAATTTATTACAATCAATTCCGAAAGTGATCGAAGCAGGAATTGATAGCCTTAAGGTCGAAGGTAGAATGAAGTCCATTCACTACGTAGCGACAGTAACGAGTGTGTATCGAAAAGTAATCGACGCTTATTGTGAGGACCCAGACAACTTCAAGATTGAAAAAGCCTGGTTAGATGAATTAGATAAATGTGCAAATCGAGATTTTGCTCCACAGTTTTTTGAAGGAACACCGACATTCGAAGAACAAATGTATGGAAATCATCCAAAACGTACGAAATTTGATTTCATCGGTTTTGTGCTTGATTATGATCCAAAAACATCGATTGTGACAATGCAGCAGCGAAATCATTTCCGCCCAGGAGATGAAGTTGAATTTTTCGGACCAGAGATAGATAATTTTGTCCAAACTATTGATACGATTTGGGATGAGGATGGTCACGAGTTAGATGCAGCACGACACCCACTACAAGTTGTTCGCTTTAAAGTGGATCAACCATTACATCCTATGAATATGATGCGTAAAGAGGTTCGAAAATGATCACTAAGCCGATCATTATCGGGGTTGCGGGAGGAACAGGTTCGGGTAAAACAACAGTAGCTCATGAGATATATCGTCTTTTTAATAAGCAATCGATTGTATTAATTGAGCAAGATGCGTATTATAGAGATCAAAGTCATTTATCTTACGATGATCGACTGCAGACGAACTATGATCATCCACTTGCATTTGATACGGAGCTGTTGTTAGAGCATTTACATCGCTTACTCGAAAGAAAGACAGTGGCAAAGCCGGTTTATGATTATGTGAAGCATACACGATCCCATGATTTCATACCGATTTCAGCGAGGGATGTCATTATTTTAGAAGGAATTTTGATTTTAGAAGATAAACGGTTGCGGGATTTGATGGACATTAAAGTGTTTGTTGATGCAGACGCGGACATTCGGTTTATCCGTCGTCTCGTACGTGATGTTGACGATCGTGGACGGACAATTGATTCTGTAATTGAACAATATACGTCTGTTGTACGACCGATGCATTTACAATTTATTGAACCGACAAAGCGATATGCAGATATTATTGTTCCAGAAGGTGGTCAAAATCAGGTTGCTATCGATTTAATTGCAACAAAAATTCAGGCAATTATTGAAGGAAAAGCCATTTTGTAATAGGATAGAGTACATGTAAGGGATTTCATGAAATTTGTATATTGAACGATTCTCTTACATAAGTATGGTTGAACAGCCATTATGTTAATTTTATTTTTGAAGGATATTGAGGAGTGAACGACGTGGCAGAAGAAAAAAAGCATTATATGACAATGGATGGTAAGAAAAAATTAGAAGAGGAACTCGAGTTTTTGAAAACTGAACGACGTAAGGAAGTCGTTGAACGTATAAAAATTGCTCGGAGCTTCGGTGATCTCTCGGAAAACTCTGAATATGATTCTGCGAAGGAAGAACAGGCTTTCGTTGAGGGGCGTATTGCTCAGCTAGAAAAGATGATTCGTAATGCTGTGATGATTGAAGATGAAGAAGGGGATGAAAATGTTGTTACTCTAGGAAAGGTTGTAACGATCGTTGAATTACCAGATGGTGACGAAGAAGAATATGCAATCGTCGGTAGCGCGGAATCAGACCCTGCAGAAGGAAAAATCTCCAATGATTCACCAATGGCTCAAAGTTTGCTGGGTAAGCATGTGAATGATCATGTGACTGTGAATACACCAGGTGGTGAAATGGAAGTTAAAATAGTCGATATTCGTTAAATAGGAAGGAGTTTCAGCAGAGAGGTGTACGTTCTCTGTTTGAAACTCTTTTTTAAATAAACGAGTATATTCGCAACGGATAATGAAATATCGGGTTTGATACGTTAAGGATATCAGATTATATTAAACCGTTATAGCGACTCGATATGACGCTTTTAGAAAAAGACAGTTAGAAGGTTATCAAAACAAGTTAAAAACCAAACTTTTCAGTGCCCATCCGTTAGCGCTATTCTTCTTAAAAAAAATAGTTAAATCAGTGCATTTACAAAGTGTGTACTTGTTGTCATACTTATTAGCGAACGTATTGCTGCAAGATAAAGGAGTGGTAGTATGAGGTCGTATCGTTATGAAGAAAGAAGAAAGAAACGGATAAATATAATATATAACATTGCAATTGTCATTGTCATGGTGCTAATCGCCTTTTTTGCTTTACAAATCTTTAATCAAGATGACAGTGAGGTTGTAAATGAACCAGAGCCGATTGAAGATGAAGAAAATGAACAAGATGATCAAGATCCAACTGTTCCAGATCCTGCGTTTCCTGAGGAGCAAGAGGAGCCTTCTGTCGATCCGGTTGTTCCGGAAGAGTCTCAGCCAGAGAATGAAGGAGTATTTGATGATGAAGAAGGAATAGAAGTGGATGTCGATGAAGGATCTCCTCGTCCAGATGAGGATGAGTGGGAGCCGATTGGGACGACACAATCAGAATTAAGGCTTGAATTCGGTGAAGGGACGACTAATCGCCAAGAAATGGATCGTGCTCTTAGTTATGCATCAGGGTTAAGTCTAGAGGAAATGACCGTTTGGCGAATTGAAAATGCCGGGGACCAACGGAGTGTAAGAGGTGTTGTAAGTAACTATGAAAATAGCGAAACACCGTATGAAATATTCTTGGAGTGGCAAGATGGTGAAGGTTGGTTACCAGTTCAATTAAATCAATTAGAGCACAACCCATATACAAGAAATTAAAGATGAATGCCTCCTACTATTTATTTACCTCTGTAGGTGGCTTCATATAGTTAACATGAGGGGAAGTAAAACGATATGAGAATTGGAATTATTGGCGCGATGGATGAAGAAGTAGAGCTATTAAAAGAGAGCTTAAGTAAACGTAAAGAACAGACAATCGCTAGGTGTGAATATCATCAAGGATTCATTGGCAATCAAGAGATCATTCTATTAAAATCAGGAATTGGTAAAGTAAATGCAGCAATAGGAACGACATTGTTAATTCAATTATTCAAACCTGATGTGATCATTAATACGGGGTCAGCAGGTGGTTTTGATGAATCATTAAAAGTAGGGGATATCGTTATTTCAACTGAAGTTCGATATAATGATGTGGACGCTACTGTTTTTGGTTATGAGTTTGGACAAGTGCCTGCCATGCCAGCCTTTTATTCACCTGATCAGCATTTAGTTGAAATGGCTGAAAAAGCTGCAGAAAATGTTGGAATCCATTCAAAGACAGGACTTGTTCTCTCTGGTGATTCCTTTATGAGTGAGCACGATCGTGTCCAAGAGCTAAAGCAACGATTTAAGCAGCCTTCATGCTCAGAAATGGAAGCTGGATCGATTGCTCAAGTGTGTCACCAATTTGAAATACCTTTTGTTATTATTCGAGCATTATCTGATATTGCGGGGCAGGATGCCAAAGTGTCATACGAACAATTTTTGAAAAAAGCTTCTGTCAATTCAGCTAAGCAAGTACTACTAATGGTTGAATTGCTTCAATCATCAACGTAATTGGCTAAAATCTCCTTGATTGTCGATCATTACATCATCTTAGTCTCTTAAAATGATGTTAGAATGATAATAATGAGGAGGGAATCGGATGACGGATAAGAAGATGAATGAGCAGTTAACAAAGATTGCAGATTTCAAACAATATAGTTTTATTTTACTTTCATTAAGTGCGTTTTTATCAATTGGCTTACTGATTCCATCAGCTCCAATTACAGAGTGGCAAGTTCCAGCGGTTATGGCTGTTTTTGTCTTATTAATAGCGGCAATTTCTTGCCATCGTTATGCCATGAAGACATCAAAGCGTTTACACGAAGAGGACAATAAATAACGATAGAGAACGACAGTTAATGATAAAAATATGATACATGATGTGGGCTTAATGAGGAGCAAGACAATTCTTCATTAAGCTTTTTTGTATGAAGATTTCTTCATTTTCTGATAGAATAGAAAGATCAAAATATTGGAATGGAGATTACATATGAATGAGACAAAACGACCTCTAGTGCTAGTAGCTATTATGCTGGCGATGTTTATGGCAGCTGTGGAAGCGACAATTATAGCAACAGCCATGCCGAGGATTGTGGCAGATTTAGGCGGTTTTGCCTTGTTTAGCTGGGTGTTTTCAGCTTACTTACTCATGCAAGTTGTGACGATTCCTTTATATGGTAAGCTAGCTGATATATATGGTCGTAAGCTCATATTTTCAATCGGAATTATTCTTTTCTTAATCGGTTCGATTTTATGTGGTTTTTCATGGTCGATGGAAATGCTCATCCTATCACGATTTATTCAAGGAATAGGTGCAGGAGCGGTACAACCTATTGCGACAACAATTGTAGGCGACATGTATACGAAGGAAGAACGTGCGAAAATTCAAGGGTATTTATCTAGTGTATGGGGTATTTCAGCGATACTAGGTCCGTTGTTAGGAGCGTTTTTTGTTGAATATGTTAATTGGTCATGGGTGTTTTGGGTAAATGTCCCTTTTGGTATCTTCTCGGTATTGATCGTCTGTTTGTTTTTAAACGAAAAGGTAGAACAAAAGCAACAAAGGCTTGATTATGGAGGAGCGCTTCTGTTATTTGTAACAATGACAACGATGATGTTTGTCTTTTTACAGCTCGATGGAGATTCCTTCCTACCGTGGATGCAGCTGTTATTTTTATTTGTATGTTCGATTATAGGACTAATTTGGTTTATTTACCACGAGAAAAAGACGATAGCGCCGATGGTCAATTTCTCATTATGGAAAAGGAAAGAAATATTTTATGCCAATTTAGCCTCCCTAACGACAGGAGCGATGCTATTAACGGTATCGACCTTTTTGCCGACATATGTTCAAGCAATATTAGAACAAAGTCCCCTCATTGCTGGGTTAACGTTAACGGCAATGTCAATTGGCTGGCCTATTTCAGCAATGATTGCTGGAAAGATGATACTTAAGGTAGGTTTTCGTCTAACTGCTCTCATTGGAGGGGGTGGGTTATTCGTAGGTTCGATTTGCTATTTGACGTTATCCTCAATTGCATATCCATTATGGGCAGCACTAGGCTCCTTTTTCATCGGAGTCGGCATGGGCTTTTCAACGACCACATTTATTGTTTCTATTCAATCAGCGGTTGATTGGAAATCTCGTGGAGAAGTAACAGCGATGAATATGTTTATGCGACAGTTAGGAGGTGTAATAGGTGTTGCATTATTTGGTGGCCTTTTAAATCGTTATTTGCGTACATATTTTGAAAACGTTGATGATAAAGTTGCATTTGAACCAACAATTGATGAGGTTAATCGGATTTTGGATGAAACAGAACGAGTAGCATTAACTAATGATGAGCAACTTTTATTGCAAGAAGGTTTGTCAGGAGGGTTAAGCTACATATTCATAGCACTACTCGTATTAGCGATTGTCACGTTCTTGCTTATTTTACAGTTACCTAAAGATGGAAAAATCAAAGAAGCTGGGAACTGATCTAGCGATATTTAAAGTAGGGTGCTAGATCGATTATGGTTTAGTAATGTCGATAAAATGTTTTAAAATGCGTGCAGTTAGTCCCCAAATGGTGTATGTTTCATAGTAATAAAAATACTGCTCTATCGTGTGACGCTGATGTTGAACATGTTTATATCGGCTGTTTGTCTCAGGCTCAATGATGAATCGCATTGGATGCTGCTCTGGTGGTTGAAGATAAAAGTGACGAAGTGGGACCGTAAATAAATGATCGACCTCAGCAGGGCTCGCTTTAATCTCTGTAAATGGATAAGTAACCTGAGCAACAAAGGGATAAATAATCCCTTTAAAAGGCGTAATGAGTATATCTAAATCAGCCAGTAATTGTATATGCTTGCTTTGAATTTGTAACTCTTCTGTTAATTCTCTAAGAGCAGCATCACGAGGGCTTGCGTCTTGTTTATCGATTTTTCCTCCTGGAAAACAAATATCTCCAGGCTGTGATCGTAATTCATAGGATCGGACCTCAAATAATACAGAGAGTTCTCCATCGATATCGATGAGGGGTAGGATAACGGCAGAGTTTTTCATTTGATCTTGTCCGATAATGTTTACTTGACGTTTACTAAGTTGTTTCTCAATCTTTCTTATCATATGCATCAACTGTATTCCCTCCTATATCATAATGTACACGAAATTCAGAAAAAGAGAAATAAAGAAGTGTACTGAAAAAAGTTTGGTTTTTAATTTTTTACTTTTTTTGGTGCCCTTTAATAAAGGACTTCTATGAGAAAAAACGTTACGAAAAAAGTAATATGAAGGTTTTCTGTTAGAAGATCTAACAAAAACACTGTATTTTTGCTATTCGTAGGTTAAAGTATACACATGAAGGGTCATTGACCTAGCTTCAAAAATGTTCTCTCTACTCTTCCCTATTGTCGGGCAGTTCCTTTACTTGGAACTGCCTCTTTTTTTGTTAAGCAGTACATATAAAAAAGATTATGTTGCAAAAATGGGTCTATTCATCGAAAATAAAGTTATGAACTGACATATACTAAGATAAAGAATGTGGAAAAGGAAGATAAGGGGAAGAGTCTGATGAATGTCCAGCAGAAAGAAGACGAAATGTTAAATTTATTGGAGAAGCTAGTGAACATTGATAGCGGATCACATGATAAAGAAGGTGTAGATCAAATAGGGAGGGAGCTAGCTCCTTATTTTACACAGTTGGGTTTTGAATTAGAGGTGAAGGAGCAAGAGGAAGTAGGTGATCATTTAGTTTATCGATTTGGATCGACTCAACCTTCTATTTTAATTGTGGCTCATATGGATACGGTATTTGAAAGAGGAACATCTGTAAAAAGGCCCTTTTCCATTGAAGGTAGACGAGCGTATGGTCCTGGAGTAATCGATATGAAGGCTAGTTTAGTATCGGTAATTTATGCGCTGTCATATTTAAAGGAGAGCGGCTCATCTGCATATGAGCATGTTCAAATCTTACTTACAAGTGATGAAGAAATAGGATCTCCTACATCTCGTTCTCTAATCGAGAAGGAGGCTAAAGGAAAACGATATGCACTTGTGATGGAGCCTGCTCGTAGGGATGGATCTGTTGTTACAGGGCGAAGAGGTAATGGACGCTTTGTGATTGAAGTATCCGGACGTGCAGCGCATTCTGGTATTGAACCTGAAAAGGGAAGAAGTGCGATAGAGGAATTAGCACATAAAATTGTAAAGTTACATGATTTAAACGACCATGAACGTGGGATTTCAGTTAATGTTGGTATTATTGCCGGTGGAAATGCGGTTAATACGATTTCTGATACAGCTATTGGTCACATTGATGTCCGTGTTGCTACTATAGAGCAGGCTAAAGAGATGGAATTGAAAATTGAACAGCTTTGTGCGACGTCTGATGTACAAGGTACAAATATTGAACTTACTGGCGATATGAGTCGACCACCAATGGTTAAAAATAAACAAATTAATGAGCTGTATCGAGTTGTAAAGAAAGTAGGAGCGGAATTAGGGTTGTCAATCAAAGATACAAAAACAGGTGGTGGATCAGATGCATCGTTTACGGCGGCAATGGGTATTCCAACCATTGATGGACTTGGGCCTATTGGCGGATATGCTCATAGTGAAAAGGAATACTTAGACGTGGATTCACTAACTGAGAGGACTTTATTATTAGCTAAAATTATTGAAAAGCTTGCCAAACCTAATGAAAATACCAAAAAAGAAGTAAGTTGATTGAAGTCTAATGGCTGCTGTAAAGGCTATTAGACTTTTTAATGATTCCCCCGTAATGATTTATTTTCAGAAGTGATTGTTAAATTATCAAACTATGCGATAATAAGTATAGAGACCTATTATTAAAGTTCTAGGGGGAGATAACATGGCACGTTCATTATTTAAAAGAAAAATGAAGCAACCAGAGGAAGAAGCACAACATTTTCAAGGGGTCTTATCTATTGATAAGAACTCAGAATATGCCAAGCAATTAGAAATGATAGGCTTAAATGAAAGTGAACTCGGATTTATTCAGTCATTGAAGCCTTATGTGATAGAACAAATAGACGATGTTATTGAACGATTTTATCAAGTGTTAACTGCGGAAAATCAGCTAAAATCCATTATTAATGACCACAGTTCTGTAGAAAGATTAAAACGAACTTTGTCAACACATATTGTGGAAATGTTTAGTGGTGAAATAACGGATACATACATTCAAAAGCGAATCAAGGTTGCTGAAATACATGTGAAAATTGGCCTACCTACAAAGTGGTATGTCTTATCGTTTCAAGTACTCTTTCAAGCATTTTCAACGATTTTTCAACAAACAATTAAGGATCAAGACGCATTTGTACGAGCATTGAATGTAACAAATAAATTACTGAATCTAGAACAACAGCTTGTATTAGAAGCGTATGAGCTTGAAAATGAGCGACTTAATCAAGAACATGAGGAGCAAAAGAATCAGTTTGCTGAAGTAGTTAAAACAGCCTCCGAAGAATTAGCAACGATTTCAGAAGAAACGAGTGCATCGATGCAATCGTTGAATGATCAGGCTAAGTTTATTGAAACCAAATCAATTGAAAATTTACGTTATGCAGCAGAAGCAGAGCAAGTATCTTATAATGGAAAAGAACAAGTTGATGAGCAACGTACGATTATTGGCAATATCCAAGAAACGGTTCAAGGGATTGTTGTCGAGTCTCAAGAATTACGCCAAACGTCGAGCGACATTACGCAAATTATTTCATTAATAACCGATATTGCCGATCAGACGAATTTACTAGCTCTAAATGCAGCAATTGAAGCAGCTAGAGCAGGTGAGCAAGGGCGAGGATTTGCAGTTGTTTCGGAAGAAGTACGTAAGCTAGCAGATCAAACTAAACAATCGGTTTCCAGTATTTCAACGTTAATTGAAAAAACAAATGACCAGATGAATCGTGTATTAAATTCAGTTGAGGAAGTCGATCTTCAAATTGCTGATAGTGTAACATATGTAAGTGATACAGCAGCCTTTTTTGAAAAGATCATTGATGCAATGGGACTCAGTAAAAAACAAACGAATGAAGTGAAGGAAGAGTTGCTCAAATTTGTGCAAACATTAGAGGGTGTTGCGGCAGCTTCTGATCAAGTATCAGTTGCATCAGACCAATTGACGCATTCAACTTCGAATTTATAAGGGTGTTAAAAGTCAGGAGCGTATCCCTGGCTTTTTTTAATTTGAAGGAATAGCTGTGATTTCAAGATGCCTTGGAAAGGAGTCACCTCAAAGATCAGAATGAAACCTTTGAGGTGACTACAGTTTATTGGATTGTTACATGATCTAAGTAAATGGCAGTTTGACCACTGCTATTTGAAGCCCCAATAAATTCAACGCCAATTTCTTTTACGTCATTTAGGTTTGGAATTGCTGAAAGAGGTAAAGAGACAGTCGTACTATTTGCTGAGTTTACAGGGACAGGATCGCCATTAAACCAGCTATAGTTTGAGCCTGTTTTCACGTACAATCTTGCCGTTAAATTTCCAACATTCCCCCAATGTGCATGGCGAACAGTGGCTTGTAAAGTAGAGTAGTCTGATAAATTCTTGTTTCCGACTTTTGCTAATTCATGCTTCGAGTTAGCTGATAAGAAAATATCGGCTTTTAATGAATGGTTACCATTCGCACTCCATTCATTCGTTGTCCAAGGTCCTCCTAGAAGTGAAGAACCTGACCAACCTTGAGTGCCATATTCAAAATCATATAGGATAGTTTCATTACCGTTATGAGGAGGGGGCTCTCCATTGTTTGGAGGGGTATGGAAAATCGAGCTTGGAATGGATGTTTCGAGTAATCCATTAGGTCCGTAGACAATGGTATGTCCCCAAGAAGTTAAGCTTGTTCCTTGCCAATCATAAGATAAATCTAGATATTCCCACTGAGGCGAATTTCCTTTCCAAGACCAAGCTAGCCAACCGACGCCTCTTTGTTGCGAGTAGCTCAATATTGTTGCTTCATCAACATCTCCGTCCGTGTGCATATGCCCAAATTCACCTATTACAAGAGCTAACCCTTGATCGACGACACCATCGATATTAGACTGTATCATTGAAGCATTCCCGCCAGCATATTCATACATATGGATCGAAAACATTGTATTTGCTAGAGGGTCAGCATTAAAAACTTCTTGACCATAATCATGAATCGATTGAGGGTATTGTCCCCAACCAGCTGCATCTACCATTAATGTATGAGTGAAGCCAGCATTTCGTAAACGTGGAATAACCTCCTTGTAGCCATTTGCCCAACCTTGTCCGTCCCACGCTCCATACCATTCGTTGGCAATGTTAATAATGACGCGATCTTCTTTTCCAATTAGAGCGTCTTTCATTTCAATCCAATAATCGACAGCGCGATTTAAGTCAGCCATTGAATTAGATCCTGTTGCATCGTGTACCTCAACAACAGTAATCATCTCATGTTCCTCTGCTAAATCGAGCACTTGATTTAATGTACTTATATCATCTTTTGCCCATTGACCACCATCTGATAGGACAATACGAATTGTATTTGCTCCTTGATTAGCAATAGCTGGTATAGCGACGCTAGAATCTTGTTTAAACCAGGCATGTCCATGATTGATTCCTCTCATTACAAAGGGTTCTCCGTTGGCGTCATAAAGGGTTGAACCTTCGATATAGAAGCCAGAATGTGTTTGACTATGACCATCAGTGGTAAAAATAAAAAAACTGAATAGAAGACAAGAAATAACAATTAGCTTACCCAAAATTCTCATTTCAATTACCTCCTCATTTTTTATACAAACTTGTTTTGATTATGATTGAGGTAACGTTACCGTAGTACAACCCTCCTTTCTCTTTATTTGTAAACGCTTGCTATTAAGTTAAAATACTTAACCGATAAGTTCAACTATTTTATATAAAACAGTTATTTTTTACTAGTTTTCACTTGTTGAATAATCCGTAATACCTATTAATATTGAAAAATAAACGTTTGTTAAAAGATTTGTAAAACCTATGCGCCATTAATGATAAGAGATAAGAAACAAAAAGATTATCGTTAAGTTTATAATTGTGAATGATCTTTTATAAAAGTTACAAGCTAATTCCTATATGTACAGACACGGATGAGCCCAACTTTTCATAAGGATACAGTAAAGAAATTGGGAGGTGGGTTCATGTCCACGATTTTAGCGTCGATCACGTATTTTGTGAAAGAGCTCGTATTTTTCGTTTCTTTTGTGAAGAATAACGCTTTTCCACAACCATTAAATAAAGAAGATGAAAAAAAATACTTAAGAAGAATGCAGCAAGGGGATGAGGAAGCTAGAAACTTATTAATTGAGCATAATCTTCGGTTAGTTGCACATATTGTCAAAAAATTTGAAAATACACGAGAGGATACAGAAGATTTAATTTCCATTGGAACGATAGGGTTAATTAAAGCGATTGAAAGTTATTCCGAGGATAAAGGGACGAAATTGGCAACATACGCAGCCAGATGTATAGAAAATGAAATTCTTATGCACTTAAGAGCGTTAAAGAAGGTAAAGAAAGATGTATCCTTACATGATCCGATTGGTACTGATAAGGAAGGGAATGAAATCACCCTCATCGATGTTCTACAGGAGGATGCCGATGATATCGTCGATATTATCCAAACAAAGATGGAAAAAAGTCAAATTTATACGTATATTCATGTGTTAGATGATCGTGAAAAAGAAGTCATTATCGGGAGGTTTGGGTTAAATCTAGAGGAAGAACGAACACAACGAGAAATTGCTAAGGAGCTTGGTATATCAAGAAGTTATGTTTCAAGAATAGAGAAAAGAGCATTAATGAAGCTGTTTCATGAATTTTATAAAAGTAGTAAGGAGAAGTCATAAATAGCAAACACCTTCATCCTCAAAATGAAGGCGGGTTTTGGAGGTACGAAACTTCCAACGTACTCAAGGTATCATTGTGGATGGGATAGTTGGTATTCAAACATGGAACCAGCTGTTTGTATGTAAGCGCATCAAAGAGTCCTCATCTTAGTCATAGGTGGGGACTATTTGCTGCTCAATTTAAGGGGAAACATGAATATTTTCTTGAGTATTTGCAGAAATCATTTGGATAGCGAAGAGGTTGGGACAGTTGGCATGATAAAACGACACATTTAGCGACATTAAAAACATTGCTTCATTCATACCCGGCTGAGGAGATGGATGCTTACGAGGTTTCAACAATAGTCAATAGTCCGAAGAATGAATCTGTAGATTGTATCCAATCATTAACATAAATAAGAAAAGGAGATACGTTTGTAACTGTATCTTCTTTTCTTATTTTATAGCCTTATTTTGTAAGAGTAAATCAAGGGTATTGGTTAGATTAACTAGTTTATTACATAGTAGACTAAATACTGCGCAGTTACAATGAAGGGGGCTGACACATGAGAAGGGTTGTAAACAATGGTGATACGAGCTCTTATGTTAAGAGCTCGTATCAAGAAAGAGTCTAGTAATATGGTTTAACGAAAGCTGAGCCGACAATAATCAATAAAATAAACAATACAACGATTAACGCAAACTTATTGTCTTTTTTGTGACCATAATCACTCATGATGTTTCACCTCCATATTTACAGGAATAATATATTTTATGTTTTTTCTTAAAAAATGTTTGTACGAACTATATATGAAATATAAAAAACACTTCGTATTAAAGAAGAGGTATACGTATTGCGCGAAGCGAAAACAAAATATGTAGATCGAATTCTAATGTCGCGTGGTACATAACGACAACACAGATTGCAAAGGACTAAGATGGAAGATTAATGAAGGGGAAAGTTTTTAATGGAATTATTAAACGAGTATCAAGGTATTATTGGTGACTTAGGTGGTGTGGCTTAAACATTGATTTTAATCCATTTCCCTTAAAAATTCAGGACATATAAATAACTATAATAGGTTCCACAATGACTAACTTTAAAGAAGAGGAGTGGGTCATGCCCAATAGAAGCGAGCCAAGCTGTTTATTCTTTAGCTTGGCTCGTTTTGACCTGAGTGTTAAATGACTTCGCCGCCATTAACATGTAGCACTTGCCCGGTGACGTAAGTGGAATCGTCGGACGCTAAGTATACATAGGTTGGAGCAAGCTCTACAGGCTGTCCTGGACGTTTTAAAGGGGTGTCAGTTCCGAAAGCGGATACTTGCTCGGCCGGAAAGGAAGCAGGTATGAGAGGCGTCCAGATCGGTCCAGGAGCGACAGCATTGACTCGTATTCCTTTAGATGCGAGGTTTTGAGATAATCCTCTTGTCAAAGAAACCATGGCTCCTTTAGTAGCTGTATAATCCATTAAGACGGGATTACCTTTAAAAGCTACGATAGAAGCTGTATTAATAATGGAGCTACCTTTTTTCAGATGTGACATTGCGGCTTTAATAAGATGAAAGCAAGAGAAGATATTCGTTTTAAAGGTTCGTTCTAACTGAGCGGTAGAAATGTTTTCAATCTTCTCTTGATAATGTTGCTCTGCTGCATTGTTAATCAGAACATCTAGCTGTCCGAATGTGTTAATGGTCTGTTCAATGATTTCTTGACAGAAGGTTTCTTCACCAATATCACCTGCTATAAGCAGACAAGAAGAGCCATATTTTTCAATTTCTTGTTTTGTTATTCTAGCATCTTCATGCTCATTTAAATAAGTAATGACTAGCTTAGCGCCTTCTTTTGCTAACGCGATGGATGCAGCTCTTCCAATTCCGCTATCTCCACCAGTTATAATGATCACTTTTCCATTCAGTTTACCACTGCCCTTATAATTTGGATCATCATAGATTGGTAAAGGGTTCATTTCATATTCAAAGCCCGGTTGTTGAGATTGAACTTGTTTCGGTTGACCGTTAGTTTGGATGGAATCAAGTTTCATCGAGTAACCTCCTTAGTAAAAATATAACCAATCGTTTTATGTATAGTTCCACATTTGAAAAAATGTAAACATAGAAATTGGAAATAATAATTTTAAAAACGAAGATACACTCTTGATAAAACAAACTTGATATAGCTCGAATGTTTATTTATAAAATAAACAACCGACAAATGGTTGATCATTTGTCGGTTGTTTTCATCTTTATTCGTTTACAGCATCTTTAAGTTGTTTACCAGGCTTGAATGCTGGATTTTTTGTAGCTGGAATTTCAATTTCTTCTCCAGTTTGAGGATTACGACCTTTACGAGCAGAACGCTCACGTACTTCAAAGCTACCGAATCCAACAAGTTGAACTTTCCCACCTTCAACTAGTGCATTTGTAATACTATCAAAAACAGCGTCAACTGCTTTTGAAGCATCCTTCTTTGATAATTCTCCTTGCTCTGAAACGGCATTGATTAAATCTGTTTTGTTCATTAAAATAACTCCCTTTCTTTCCTTTGATTGAAAACTATTTGTCATCATTTTTTTTTAGACAAGCAGTTCAAAAAATGCTGCAACTAAAATTTCTCACGAAAGCCCAGTCGTGTCAAGAGTTTCATCGGAAAATCCATGATTTTTACCCAAAAATGCCTAAAAAAAGTGTCCTTTTTGACATTTTCGCTAAAAAAGGACATTTTTAATAGAAAACATAATAATAGATTTTTGTCAAATTTTACACATGCATATATCTTCAAATCTTGCTTATGATTCTAAACTTTGCGAACTTTGAAAGTAGAAATCATAAGAATAGATAAAATCAATGTAAGAAACATGAAGAAATATGAAGGTAAATAAGGTACAATTAATATTTGTAAGGTCAAAATACACCCCGCTGCAGTAATCGGTAAGCCGACAAAATGAAATTTAGGGGCTGTAACGTTAAATCGAGCTAATCGAATAGCACCACATAAAATGAAAAAGATCGTTAGAAATATCCCCGGAAGACCGAAGGAGTTTAGGCTTGCTTGGAAGATTAGAAACGCAGGAGCGACCCCAAAGGAAACAAGATCACTTAGAGAGTCCAATTGCTTTCCAAAATCAGAAACTGCATTAAATCGCCTAGCTGCTGCACCATCAAGCCTGTCACATAACGCAGCGATCGTAATAAACAATAAGGCAATATGAAGTTGATTTTGAATAACATAAATAATAGCAAAAGCACCTAAACACAAATTGACAAGCGTTAACGCATTAGCTATTTGACTTTTTATCTTTTTAGCCGTGTTGTCTAATTGTTGTAGCAGAAACATATATCATCAACTCCTTTGTTGTATGATACGATTTTAAAACTCATTTCTACAATCATAACATAGTGCTCTTTCAAGCACTAGAACATGACTTTAGGAGATTTGGAAAATGAAGAAAATTTTTTTTAGAATGTGTGTAGAGTTAACCAATCATCGTATTTCGTCTTACTTATTAAAAAAGTTTGCCACTTCTTCGTTAAGTAAACCGCTAGTTGTACCTTTTGCTCGTACATTTGACCTTAATCAGGAGGAGATGGAGCGACCATTACTATCCTATAAAAATTTGCATGAATTATTCACACGAAATTTAAAGGTGGGTAGTAGAGAGGTCGATCGTAGAGATCATGCTATTGTTAGTCCAGTTGACGGTGTTGTTGCTCAAGTTGGGCAATTAAATGAAGGCGAGTCGTTTTTAATAAAAGGACAAGTGTACAAATTAGAAGAAATGCTTGAATCTCAAAAGAAAGCAAAGGAATATGCGAATGGTCAATATGTTGTTCTATATTTAAGTCCTAGTCATTACCATCGCATACATGCTCCAGTGACAGCTACTGTTAGAGAGAGATGGTCACTTGGAAAAAAGTCATATCCTGTTAATGAGTATGGTCTGACGTATGGAAAACGGCCTTTATCAAGGAATTTTCGTATTGTTACAGAAGTTGAGGTGAACGCTAAATCTTTAGCGCTTGTTAAAGTTGGAGCTATGAATATTAATACAATTGAGCTCACTAACCAGAAACAAAATGTTGAGAAGGGGGAGGAGCTAGGGTATTTCTCTTTTGGATCGACGGTTGTTCTTTTGGCTGAGGAAGGTCTGCTTCAATTTAATGAATTGTATGCAGGACAATCACTTCTAATGGGAGAAAGTATAGGAGAACTTATTTTATGAGAGGTGCGATAAGATGGACAAATATGTAAGAATTGCGGCACAGTTAACCAATCGTTCTCCACTTCCATTACTTTGTCCAAAGAAGCCGTGGGACAAGAAGCTTACAAGAGAAATTATGGCATTGTCAGACGAAGTGTTGAGTGATCATGATGACTCTTCAACATTGTCAAGTCAAGCTGTCCGTTCAGGCTTACTTCTTTGGAATGACGAACTAGAGCTGTCGCATTCAATCTCACAAGGAATGTCTGAAGAGGTTGGCAGCCTTTGGCATGGGATGATGCACCGAAGAGAAGGAGATTTTAGTAACGCGAAGTATTGGTTTCGTCTTGCAGGAGAACATGCTGTGTTTTCGTCATTATATGAAAAAGCAAGTTTATTTTCACCTGAAGTAAAGTCATGGGGACGGTGGGATCCTTTTCGATTCATTGATGAAGTGGAAAAGGCGATTCATTTAAATGGGGAGGATTCAGCCGATGCGATGATTCTTCGAGAAATCCAAGTGTTTGAATTTACGTTATTTATCGACTATAGTCGAAATTATAACCAATGAAATAAAATGTGACCACTCCAATTTCAAGTGGTCACGTTTTTTATAAATTATTGTGATTCCTTTTGAGCTTCCTTTAAGTCGTCCTGAACGCTTTTTTCCCATAGAGGTACTTTTGTTCGATAGGCTGCGCGTCCAACCATCTGAGCAGCTACAGGAGCTGTTAAGAAGACAAAGATGATCGCAAGCAACAATTTCATAATGAATTCACCTTGGACGAGCAAGAAAAACAGAAAGGTAGCAATGATAATTGAGATGACTCCGAGAGTGGCGCTTTTCGTTGCTGCATGTGTACGTCCATATACATCAGGAAAACGAATAAGACCAATTGAACCGAGTAAGCTTAAAAAGCCACCAATTAAAACAAAGATACTAATAATAACCTCAGTCGCGGTCAAAGACAACACCCCTCTCAATAAATTTCGATAATGCAATTGTGCCGATGAAGGCAAGAATACTTATGACAAGTATAACCTCAGAATAGGCTACCGTCTCTTGTAAGATCATAAGAATGCCAATGAAACCAATTAAATTAATGCCAAAAGCATCAAGTGCAATGATTCGATCTGGCATCGTAGGGCCAATCACAGTACGAATGAAGCAGACGAATAGCGAGATCGACATGATGACGAGTACAATCGTGAGAATCATATAGAACATTTACTTCGTCACCTCCATAATGGCTCGCTCAAATGTATGATGAATTTGTTCGATCATAGCATTTTTGTCTGGAACATGAATCGAATGAATATATATCGTTTGATTATCAGACGAGAAATCCATTGATAATGTCCCTGGAGTTAGTGAAATTAATGATGCAAGTAGAGTAATCTCAAACTCTGATTTTAATTTTGTTGGAACAGCTACAATCCCTGGTTTTATGTTCATTTTTGGGCTAAGTACAATTTTAATGACATCGATGTTAGCTAACACTAATTCTTTGATGAATAAAAGTACTAGTTTCATGATCGCCCATACTCTTCGAAAATAAAAATCGAATCTTAGAAAGCGACGTAAAACGAAAAGGATCAGGATCCCGATGACATATCCAACTAGAAAATCGACACCTGTGTAACTGTTTTGCAATAACACCCATACGAGAGCGATGACAATATTAGTTAAAATTTGAAAAGCCATAGCAACTACTCCTTAAGCACAGATTCGATGTAAATTGATGGATCTAAGATTTGCTCAGCTACTTGTAAAGAATACTGAAAGACGGGCTCTGCTGCAAATCCAAGTACGATCGTTAAAGCAACGAGTGGTACGATTGGTAAAAGCAGTTTACCTACACGGAATTGTGCCTGTTCTTCAGTGTGCTTCTGTTCTCCCCAGAAGGCATACATAAAGATTTTCATCATCGAGAAGAGAGTTAATAAACCTACGGCTAATGCAACCCCAGCGATGACATATCCTCCTTCTTGGAAGCCAGCAAGGATAATCGGGAATTTACTAAAGAAACCACTTAATGGTGGAATTCCAGCAAGTGAAATCGCACATATAAAGAACATCCACGCTAGGTAAGGGTGGGTTTTTAGTAGTCCGCCCATTTTCTTTAAATCAGTTGTTCCAGTAACCTTTTGTGCAGCACCTGCAAATAGAAACAAGGCCGATTTAACGATAATGTGGTGAGCAATATAATAGATCGCTCCGGCTATTGCTAATTGCGTATAAATTCCAAGTCCCATCACCATATAACCGACCTGACTAATGATGTGATAAGAGAGAATTCGCTTGAAGTCAAACTGTGAAACGGCTCCAAGTACACCGAAAATCATCGTAAGTCCAGCTAATGTCACGATTATATAGTGTGTAAAGCTAGGGTCGTGAGTGAAAATAAGTGTGAACATTCGTATGATCGCATAAATACCAACCTTTGTTAATAGTCCACCAAATAATGCAGCTATCGCTGCGGGTGGTCCGTAGTATGAACGCGGGAGCCAGAAATATAAAGGAAAAAGAGCCCCTTTCATACCGAATACGAGTAAAAACAAAATCGCAATGACATTTAAAACACCTGTCTGATCGAGTAATGCAACTCGTTCTGCAATTTGAGCCATATTTAATGTGCCTGTTACTGCATAGAGATAAGCAATCCCAACGATAAACAAGATCGAAGCAAATACGTTAATAATGACATATTTCAATGATTCACGAAGCTGGTATTTCGTTCCTCCATGAACAATAAGAATATAGGATGCTATTAACATAACTTCAAAGAATACAAAAAGGTTAAACAAATCACCTGTTAAAAAAGAACCGTTAACACCTGCTAATAGGAAAAAATAAAACGGGTAAAAGTAAAATTTTTCACGTTCAGGTGAAATGGTCTGAAAGGCGAAAAACAGACAAACAAAACCGACAATGCTTGCTAATACAACCATCATCGTTGCAAACAGATCTGCAACGAGTACAATTCCAAATGGCGCTCGCCAGTTTCCTAGCTCAAGTGTTGTAATACCATTTTGGAAAACGAATATCGCAATATAAATCGCTAAACCTAGCATCGCCGTCATTGTAATGGCACTAATAACACGTTGAATTGTATGTTTCTTTGAAAATAAAATCAAAACTGTTCCAATAATAAACGGTATTAATACAGGTAGTAAAATTAAATTATTCATCAGCAGATCCCCTCAATTGGTCTAAATCATCCGTCTTATGCTCCTTATACGTACGATAGGCTAGCACAAGTAAAAAGGATGTGACCCCAAAACTAATGACAATGGCTGTTAAAATTAGTGCCTGTGGCAACGGATCGGCATACGCTTCTGATCCGAGGCTTAGCAGTGGGGGTGTCCCACGTTGCAATCCAGCCATCGTTAATAAGAGTAAGTGGGCACCGTGTGAAAGAAGGATTAACCCAATTATGACACGTAACATACTTTTCGTTAGTATCATATACGTACCCACTGTAAAGAGGACACCTACAGTGATGGACATTAAAATTTCCATTACTCATCATCCTCCGCAATTGTTAATATGATTGTCAAGGCTACACCAACTACGACTAAATAGATACCTAAGTCAAACGGCAGAGCCGTTGTCAGTTCTGTTTCTCCTAATATAGGGAGTTGGTAGTATTCAAAGAATTGCGTGAGAAACGGGTAGCCAAAGAGCATACTAGTAACCCCGGTTCCAATCGCAATTAATAAACCGATCGCGATCATTGAAGCAAAGTTGATCGGCAGTGCTTTTTTGATCGTTTTCATATCAAAGCCAAGATACATCAGTAGAAAAGCACTTGCTGTCATTAATCCTCCGATAAACCCTCCACCAGGATCATTATGACCTGCGAAGAATAAATAGACGGAGAAGGAAAGGATGAGAAACGTGACAAAGCGTGTAACAGTATTTAGCATTAAGTCATTTGTTTTTATTTGGTTTTGGTTTGGCTTCATACATCTTCCCTCCCTGTCATACGAAGTTTCACAAGTGCGATAACACCTAATGCGGCGATACCGAGAACGAGAACCTCAAGTAACGTATCTAATCCCCGGAAGTCAACGAGAATGACATTAACCATGTTGTACCCACCGGCGAGCTCTTTAGAGTTCTCAATAAAGAATTCTGCAATGGTTGGTAGGTTTGCTTCTGAACCGAGAGCAAATGAACTAAATGCAATAGCCGTGACGAGCCCACCTACACCTAAAGCGATTAATAAGTTAACGATATTAAATCGTGGAGTGAACTTCTCTTTTCTGAGCTCTGGTAAGTGATAGAACGCCAGCATAAAGAGAACGACCGTAACTGTTTCAACGAGTAGCTGTGTTAATGCTAAGTCTGGTGCACGGAATACAACAAATAGTAATGCTAATAAGAAGCCAAGCACACCAACAACGATGACAATTGTCATTCGATGATGAATGAATGGAATCGAGACGGTTGCTGCGATAAAGACAAGTGTAAGCACCCACATAAATGGATCAATTCCTGTTAAGTTCGTTGTTTCAATCGCAAAAGCATCGTATTTAATCATCGTGTATCCACACAATAGGATAATAAAAACTGTCATATATGCGAAATAATCGCGAAGTAAACCAGTCATCTGGATACGCGTAATCGCTTGTGAGCCGCTAATCGTTCCACTAACTCCATTGTCATAAAACCAGTTAAGCGGGTCACGCTCACGCATATAAATGCTTAGCTTTGTCCACTTCTTCATTAGTAAGTAAATGACCGTACCAAATATAATGACTCCAAATGTCATAAATAGCTCAGCGTTAAATCCATGCCAATGGTAAATGTCGACATGAAACACTTCTCCATCGGGTAAGAGCGAAGGCAAAATCGCAGCCATTGCTGGTTGGATTAATGTGTACGCCAATATATTAGGGAAGAAACCGAAGACCACAACAAGTGAGCCTAATACAATTGGACTAATTAACATACCGATAGGTGCTTCATGAACATGGTCAACCTCTAATTTCTCAGGTTGGAATTTACCAGTAAACGTCTTAAAGAACATGATCATACAGTAAACAAATGTGAAAATACTCGCTATCCATGCAAGGATTGGGAATAAAAGTCCCCACGTTTCCATACTGAAAATGGATAACTCCGATGCACGTAGTACACCTGTAAAGAACATTTCCTTACTTAAGAACCCATTAAATGGAGGTAACCCGGCCATTGATGCGATTCCGATTAATGAGACGGTAAATGTTACAGGCATAATCGTCATTAAGCCACCAAGCTTACGAATATCTCGTGTGCCTGTTTCATGGTCAATAATACCCGCAGTCATAAACAAGCTACCTTTAAAGGTTGCATGGTTAATCAGATGAAACACAGCAGCTAATATAGCCAGCGTAAAGTAATCTTCTCCCATACCAAAATACATCGATGCTGAACCAAGCCCGAGTAAACACATAATTAAGCCGAGTTGACTGATCGTTGAGAAAGCCAGAATTGCTTTAAGGTCTTTTTGTCTGACTGCTGATAAGGAACCCCAGAATAATGTGATGATCCCAAAACCAGATAGAATCCAAAACCATTCAGGTACCCCACCGAAGACAGGTGTTAATCGAGCGACTAAGTAAATACCCGCTTTAACCATAGTTGCTGAATGTAAATACGCACTAACAGGTGTCGGTGCTTCCATCGCATCTGGTAACCAAATGTGAAACGGAAATTGAGCTGATTTTGTAAATGCACCTAATAAAATAAGGAGCATTGCAGGAATAAATAGTGTACTTCCGGTTAATAGGTCGACATTGGCAATCAGCTCACGAATGCTAAATGTACCTGCCATCACATAAACAAGGCAGAAGCCACCAAGCATCGACAATCCACCCATTACGGTAATAAGCATCGATTTTTGTGCACCGTATGTTGATTTCTCACGGTGGAACCAATAACTAATCAATAGTGATGATGCTAAACTTGTGACCTCCCAAAAAACATAGAGAACGATTAAGTTATCAGATAGGACAACCCCAAGCATCGCACCCATAAACATTAATAAGTATACGTAAAAATTGTTTAGTTTTTCTGTCTTCTTAGAAAGGTAATAAATAGAATAGAGCACAACTAAAGCACCTATTCCTGTTATGAGTAATAGGAACAATAAACTTAAACCATCTACATAAACAGTAAAGTTGATTCCGAGTGATGGAACCCACGGAACTACCTCTTTCACTACGTCACCATTAGAAGTGATTGGTAAGAAGTTAATGAAATAAACAAATAGAACTACTGGTAAGATTAAAACAAACCAGCCTGTATGTATAGACCTTAAGTATTTATACAAAAACGGAATTAAGATGGCTAACAAAAAAGGGGAGATTGTAGCCCAATGTAAAAGCGTCAACAGACATACCTCCTTATGAAATAATTGTGATGATTAAGCTACGATTACGTTTACTCCTCTCTCTTTACCTTTAAAGACAGTATTACTTTTAGGCTAATTGAAATTATAACCTATAACGAAAACTCATGCATCTTATGTACTTATTAGGATGTGCCATTTTAACGAAACTTATAAATATGAAGAAAATCAGTAAAATTCCTATTAAAAAATTTTTTTGAGGAAATGATTAAAGCGATTACACCGAAGTATAAGTAGCTGTTTTGGAAAAACATGTATAGATTTTTATGGAATGAGCCATTCTAAGTAACAAAAGAAGCAAATTCAACTGGAGTGTAACATATGAGTAAAAGACAAAAATGCTTGGCAGCCGTTAGCTTGTTTTTAGTTTTATTTTCAAGTGGGTGGTATGCTCATGAATATAATGAAAGACAAATTCATTTGAAGGGGTTAGATACGTATCAAATTCAACAATTAGATGATGGAATTGACCGTACAGGGCCATTTAAACCAAGGGAATATATACGAATTGGACCTAGAAATCGCCGATAAATTCAAAAAAAGGTTGTCTACGTATTATCGTAGGCAACCTTTTTGTATAACCATAGATTCTAAGTCGTAAGGAAGTCTAATCTGAACAGGTGCTAGTAATTGGTGATCGATACATTGAACTTATGGCCACTTTCTTACGTACTGACAGCTAAGAGTTTTAATATAAGATTAACACTAGAGCATATTCAGTCATAAACATATTTATGAAGAAAGTTTTATTTTATCTGTTAGAGAGCGTCTCGTCAATTCAAGGCGGATTAATTCAATAAAATCATGACTTAAATTCAATTCGATGGCCTTATAGTAAGTTTCAATTAACAATTCATCAGAAAGGTTTTTCATCGTTATCCTGTCCAATTCAAGATAGACAGGTTCACCTCCTTTTTTCCATTCTATGTTTGCTTACCATTTTGAAAAAAGTAGTATACATGATGTGACCTATGCATATAAATGTACGTTTATTAATTAATTTAATCCTACCATGATAAGGAAATTAGAACAACTGTTCTAATTATCCACACTGATCGGTGTATAACTTGTTAATACCCTGTTTGCTCTTTAGTCAAACCCTTACCCAGGTTGGTTTTATATGTGCATAAGTTTATCCACAGTGTTGGATGGTGATTGGATTTGTCGAAAATTTTTTTAAATATTAGAGATAAAAAGAGAAATTTGTAAAATGAAGGTGTGCTCATATGCTTACATTATTATGTATGACACTTATTGAAATATAAATAAAAAAACGGTATAGTTAAAGTTTGGTAAAGGAATATTGGAAATTTATAAAGAGGTGTGGCCTTGTGTTAAAACAGCTGTTGCCAAATCAATATGAGAAGAGCATTTATGACATTCGTTTTGATGAATTGAAGAAAAAAGGAATAAAAGGGATCATCACAGATCTTGATAATACACTAGTTGAGTGGGATAGACCTCAGGCAACGCCTGAAGTTCAGCAATGGTTTAAAGAGCTCAAAGAAATGGGCATGAAGATTACGATCGTCTCGAATAATAATCTAAAACGTGTAAAAGCATTTGCTGAACCAGAAGAAGCTGTTTTCATTCACAGTGCTCAGAAGCCAAGAAGACGTGCTTTTATACAAGCCTGTCGAGAGATGAATTTGAAAAATGAAGACGTCGTTGTTATTGGAGATCAAATGTTTACTGACGTATTAGGTGGGAACCGTGCAAATTTGCACACAATTCTTGTTGTACCTGTAACGAATACCGATGGACTAGCTACAAAGCTTAACCGTACGATGGAACGCTTTGTTTTGAAATGGATGAGAAAACGTGGACTAATTAAATGGGAGGACTAGGAAATGGAAGAGAGAACAATCACATGTGTTGGCTGTGGAATTGAAATCCAAACAACCGAAAAGAACCAACTTGGTTATACACCTCCTTCGGCTTTAGAAAAAGATGTCGTGACATGTCAACGTTGTTTCAGGTTGAAGCATTATAATGAAGTTCAAGATATTTCCCTAACAGATGATGATTTCCTGAAAATATTACACGGGCTCGGCGAACGTAAAGCATTAATCGTTAAAATTGTTGATATTTTCGACTTTACAGGAAGCTGGTTGCCAGGTTTACATCGATTCGTCGGAAATAATGATGTCTTGCTCGTTGGAAATAAGGTTGATCTGCTACCTAAATCATTGAATCACAATCGTCTTGTTAATTGGATGAAAAAAACAGCTAAAGATTTAGGGTTGCGTCCAGTGGATGTTAGTCTAATGAGTGCGGAGAAGGGGAAGGGAATCGAAGAAGTAGCGGAAGCTATTAATCATTATCGGAGTGGTCGAGATGTCTTTATCGTTGGATGTACAAACGTTGGGAAATCAACCTTTATTAACCAATTGATTAAGGCATATGGTGGAGATACCGAACAGCTCATAACAACCTCTCATTTTCCAGGTACGACACTTGATATGATTGATTTACCCCTAGATGATGGCAAGACGCTTTATGATACACCAGGTATCATCAATCACCATCAAATGGCTCATTATGTCGATAGCGAAGAATTAAAAGTAATTACTCCTAAAAAGGAAATTAAGCCGAAGGTATTTCAATTAAATCCTGAGCAGACATTGTTTTTCGGTGGTCTTTGTCGATTTGATTTTGCTGAAGGTGAACGATCTTCATTTACATGCTACTTGTCTAATGAATTAATGATACACCGTACAAAAAAAGATAAAGCAAGTTCGTTATACGAACAGCACCTTGGAGAATTGTTAGTACCTCCTGGACCGACCTCTAAAGAAAAGTTACCACCTTTAGTAAAATCAACATTTCTCGTGAGGGAAGAAAAAATGGACATTGTTTTTTCCGGACTTGGTTGGGTAACGGTACACGGTCAAAATTTACGTATTGAAGCATATGCTCCTGAAGGTGTGAACGTATCAATTCGTGAATCGATTATATAAGAGGTGAGTACAAGTGAAATCAGTTTTTGGACTGTTAGGACATCCAGTGGGACATTCGATGTCACCGCTCATTCATAATGATGCATTTATTTCATTAGGTATTGAAGCGGAATATCATGCTTTTGATGTTACACCTGAGTTGTTGAAAGAAGCGGTTGCAGGGATACGTGCTCTAGGTATTATTGGTTGTAATGTAACGGTCCCCCACAAAGTCGCTGTCATGAAATATTTAGATGAAATAGATGAACAAGCACAATTAATCGGAGCTGTTAATACGATTGTTAATGATAATGGTCGATTGATTGGATATAATACGGATGGAAAAGGTTATGTTGAATCATTGCTTGAGCTAGTGCCTGTGCTCAGTGAAAAGCGTGTTTTAATCATTGGTGCAGGCGGGGCAGCACGGGGCATTGTGGCGGCATTATTGGATAGAGGGATAGCAAATTTGACAATAACGAATCGCACAATTGAGAAGGCAGAACCCTTTAAGAAATTAGCTGAAACGTTTGATATAAGAACGGTTTTAATGACAAGGGAAGAGGCTGAAAATAAGGCAGGAGAATTTGATGTTATCATTAACACAACTTCTGTTGGGATGAGCCCTCACATGGAACAATCACCTTTTTCATTAGAGAACATACGTGATGATGTAGTCGTCAGTGATTTAATCTATAATCCAATTGAAACCGTCTTATTAAAGGATGCAAGAAAACGTGGTGCTCAAATTTTAAATGGTGTAGGAATGTTCGTTAACCAAGCAGCTTTATCATTTGAACATTGGACAGGCCAAAAGCCTAATCGAAAGAAAATGGAACAGCTTGTTTTGAAACAGCTAGGAGGGAAAACATGTTAACAGGTAAGCAAAAGCGTTATTTGCGCTCTAAAGCCCATCACCTACAACCAATATTTCAAGTAGGCAAAGGTGGCGTAAATGAAAATATGAGTAAGCAGATCTCCGATGCTCTAGAAGCGCGTGAATTGTTAAAGGTAAGTATATTACAAAACTGTGATGAGGACAAAAAAGATGTTGCACAAGCTTTAACTTCGTCTACTAGTGCAGAGCTTGTGCAAATAATTGGTCATACAATTGTTCTGTACAAAGAATCCAATGAAAACAAAGAGATTGTCCTACCTTAAAAGTAGGCCACTGAAAAAGTACAAATCACCTTTTTCAGTACCTTTGATTTAAAGGAGTGGGAGTATGAAGCGAATTGCTCTATTTGGAGGGACTTTCAACCCCCCTCATCTTGGTCATATGCTAATGGCGCAAGAGGCGCTCTATACATTTGAGCTGGATGAAGTATGGTTTCTACCTGTCGGGCGCCCTCCTCATAAATCTGATCATGATTTGGAGTCTAACCAGGATCGGCTAGATATGTTATTGGCAAGTATTGATGGTCAGAAATCATTTCATATTTCAACGGTTGAATTTGAGAGAGAAGGACGTTCTTATACAATTGATACTGTCCATTTATTAAAAGAAATGTATCCGACGCATCATTTTTCCTTTTTAATTGGCGGTGATATGATTGATTATTTACCCAAATGGGAAAGGATAAATGAGCTCTTAAAACTAGTGCCTTTCATTGGCGTATCACGACCTGGAGCCAAGTCTCAATCAAGCTATGCTCAATATGTTAAGCAATTCGATATGGTTCAAGTCGACATTTCCTCTTCATCTATTCGTAAACGTGTGAAGGAAGGGAAACCTATTACGTATATGGTTCGAGATAGGGTAGAGTCGATTATTAAGGAGAGGGGATTATATGGATCGTGAGCAAGCTTTAGCGATTGTTAAGCAGCATTTAACAGATCATCGGTATATTCACACACTTGGAGTTGTAGAATCTGCAATTGAACTCGCAAGACGATTTGGAGCAGATGAAGGGAAGGCAGAATTAGCAGCTATCTTTCATGATTATGCTAAGTTTCGCAGCAAAGATGAAATGCGTACTCTAATAAGAGATCATCTTCAAAATCACACCTTATTGGATTATGGTAGTGAACTTTTACATGCACCATGTGGGGCGTACTATGTCAAGGAAGAACAAGGAATAACGGATGAAGATGTTTTGAATGCTATACGCTATCATACAACTGGTCGAGTAGGCATGAACTTATTAGAAAAAGTTGTTTTCCTAGCGGATTATATTGAGCCCAATCGTCAATTTCCTGGCGTGGATGTTGTTCGTGAGATCGCAAAGGTTGATCTAGAGGGAGCGATTATTCAAGCATTAGAAAACACAATTGTGTTTTTAATGACGCGCCGTCAATTAATTTACCCTGAAACAATGGCAACCTATAATGATTTAATAACAAAACAAAAAAGGGAGAAGTGATGCATACATGACATCCTCAATTTTACAGCTAGTCGCTCAAGCAATGGATGATAAACGTGGCGAGAACATCGTCGCATTAAATATGAAAGGTGTGTCGGTGATCGCTGACTATTTTGTCATTTGTCATGCTAATTCAGATAAGCAAGTACAAGCGATTGCAGAAGAAGTGAAGAAGTCTGCTCAAAAAGAAGGTATTGAAATTAAGCGCTTGGAAGGCTTTGATCAAGCTAGATGGGTTTTAATTGATTTAGGAGATGTCGTTACTCATGTTTTCCACAAAGATGAGCGTCCATATTATAATTTAGAGAAGCTATGGGGCGATGCACCTGAAGTGGCTCTTGAAGGAGTTATAGACTGATGACACTGAAGCCGGGGTTCTCTATGACATTAGAGGTCGTACGTAAGGCGGATTTTGGATTTTTCGTTAGTGATGGTAAGACGGATCTACTCCTTCATCAACGTGAGACAAAAGGCGAGATTGAAATAGGTGATAAGATAGATGTCTTTTTATATCATGACCATCAGCAGCGCTTGGCAGCAACGATGGAGGAGCCGTTATTAAAGGATGGCGAGATAGCGTGGCTTGAAGCGGTTACGGTTAAAACAGGTCATGGAGTGTTCTTTTATAATGGGATTTCACGTGATTTGTTTTTGTCGATGGATGAATTGCCATACGATCGAAATCTTTGGCCACAGCCTGGGGACAAGCTTCCCCTTTCTTATACATGGGATAAGAAAGGACGGTTAATGGCTAAAATGATGAGAGGTCAGGCAGTAGAAAAAGACGCTATTGCTGCCGAGCAATCATTAAAAAATAAAGAAATTACTGGATACGCCTATCACTTTTTAGATGATGGTACGTTGCTCTTCTCTGAGGAAGGTTATTTGGCTTTTTTGCATGATGATGAAGTGACAGAGCCTATTCGCTATGGTCAACGCCTTACTGTGCGAGTGGTGTTTGTTCGTAACGATGGACGAGTGAATGTGACGACAATGCCGATTCGCTCAGAACAACAATCTGAGGATGCAGATAAAATTATGGAGTATTTAAAGCAACGAAATGGTGCAATGCCGTATTGGGATAAAACACCACCAGAAGATATTGAAGCACGTTTTCGAATAAGTAAGGCAAAGTTCAAGCGAGCTCTTGGTAAGTTAATGAAGGAAAAGAAAATTGAACAACGTGATGGCTGGACTTATTTACGAAAGAGCTAGAGGGAGCTAAAATATGAGCTATCAATCGTTTGCGTCCGTTTATGATTACTTAATGTCAGATGCTCCATATGATCAATGGTTAGCGTTCACAAGGAGAAAGCTTGAGGCGAAAAAGAAGACTTTTTCGAACTCGGCCATTCTAGATATTGGTTGTGGAACAGGAGAAATGCTTATTCGCTTTCATAACAATGGTGCAAAGCAATTAACAGGGGTAGACCTTTCTATTGATATGCTTGCTGTAGCCCATAAGAAATGCGAGCAAGTATCTTGTTCACCGTTTCTAATTCAGCAATCGATGTCTGAATTTCAAACTGAAAATGAGTATGATTTAATTACGATTTATTGTGATTCAATCAATTATTTAGAAACAGAAGAAGAAATTAAGGGAACGTTTCGACGCTGTTATGAGCACCTAAAAGGGGATGGTTTACTCCTATTTGACTGTCACTCAGTTTCGAAAATAGCTCAATTTATTGGAGAAACATATACAGATGATGATGAGGATGTTTCATATATTTGGAACTCCTTTTCCGGAGAGTTCAATGACAGTGTTGAACATGAATTGACCTTTTTTCAACGAGGTGAAGATGGACGGTATGATCGTTATGAAGAATTACATAAACAACGTACATATCCGATTCAATCGTATATAAATTGGTTAGAAAGAGTTGGGTTTACTGTTGAAGCAGTAGAGGAAAGCTTTACAGAAAATCAAGCTACTGATGAAAGTGAGCGTTTGTTTTTTTCTTGTTCGAAGTAAGGCCCCTTAATGTATCGATTAAGGGGTATATTAAACTCTTGAATAATTAGATAGATCGTATTATACTAATAATTAACCAATGGTCAATAAAGGGGTATAAGATGTCACCACGTAAACGAGCATCAGAAGAATTAACGAAAGAAATGATCCTGCATACAGCTAGGAAGCAAATTGTGAATAAAGGCTATCAGCATGTTTCGATGAGAAGTATTGCAAGTGAGCTTGGTTGTAGTCATGGAGCTTTATATTATCATATGAAAAACAAAGCAGAACTTTTTTATTCAATAGTTGAAGCAGACTTTAACCGTTTGAATCGACTAATTGAAGGTATCGTATACGAAGAATCTGACAATCAAGATCAATTACTCTCATTGTTTTTGACATTTATTCAATTTGGCTTAAATCATCAAAGTGAATATGAAGTCATGTTTATGACACGTAATGAAGAAGTAGATAGCCTAACACATCAGTCTGCTCATTTGTGCTACCAAACTTTCGCTAAAGCGGTACACAGATTAGCGAAACGTCGTGTCACTTTACAAAATGTATACTCTGCTTTCGTAGCATTACACGGGTATATTTCACACCAACTTGGCTACGTAAACGAATTTATTGAAGTAGAAGAAGCTGCACGGTCTTATGCGCTGTTTGTATTAAGAGGATTACTAGATGATTGATACAATTGTTCCGTACAGCTTGAACTTTTTTATAAGCTTAATTGACCACTGGTTAATAATGATGAAGGATGATGTTAATGAAAAGAGTATTAGTCATTGGAGCGTCTGGGAGTATTGGTTATGCACTTGTAAATGAATTAGTTAATCGAGGATGGGAGGTCATTGCTTTTGCTAGAAATGAAGAGAAGCTCCGCTCATTATTTGGTCATCATGATCATGTAACAATTCAATCTGGTGATGCAAGGAATAAACAAGATATAGCAAAAGCGGCGAAAGGGGTAGAGGTTCTTTTTCATTCATTAAATTTCCCCTATCACCAATGGGAAGAGAATTTATTTATATGTTTGCAAAATATTTTAAGTGTAGCAGAAGAAAGTGATAGTAAAGTAGCTTATGTTGATAATGTATACGCTTATGGAATTCCTTCACGCAGTCCGATTACAGAAAGTGTAGAAAAGAGGCCACATACGAAAAAGGGGAAAATACGATTAGCTCTTGAGCAGCGGTTAATGACGAGTAGCGTTCCAACTTTACTTGTGCATATGCCAGATGTTTATGGACCTAATGCCAATGGCACAATCCTTCATGAAACATTAAAAAGTGTGGTGAAGGGACAAACAGGTATCTTTGTAGGGAACCTTCGAACTAAGCGAGAATTTCTTTATACGATTGATGGTGCAAAGGCAATGGTAGAGCTTTCTCTAAGAGATGATTGCTATAATCAAATATGGAATATACCTTCCACACATTCCATTACAGGATATGAAATTATGAAGTTGTTACGAACGGAAGTATCTTATAATAAAAAAATCATTCCGATCTCGAAAGCGATGATTCGATTTATGGGGCTTTTCTCACCGCTTATGCGAGAATTAGTTGAGATGATGTACATTTCTGAGACACCGATCATATTAAGTGGTGAGAAATATGAAAATGAGATAGGAGCTTTACCTAAAACACCGTATCAAGTAGGGTTAATCGAAACAATTGAGTGGTTAAAGAAACATGATTAGATTCATGCTAATATAACTATCGATGTGAAGGTGATAAAGAGGAGAAACTGAGTGAAGTCGTGAAAGGAATGGTTTTACAAGATAAAAAAATTATAATCTTGCAGGAGTTTTAGTAAATGTGTCGTAATTACTAAAGGTAGCATAGGGGTTCAATTGATATATCCACAAGCGTATGAACCCCTTATTGATTTACCTTTTTCTTGTATGTTCATTCATCGAGTTGGAAATGAGTTCTTGATCTTCATAATACTTTGCATGTGTTTGTTGAAAGAGATGGTCAAACATATAGTCAACCTCTTGCTCTAAAACTTTAATTCCCTCACCCGTAATACCTCCAGGTACACAGACACGCTCTTGTAGAGTTGGTAAAGTGTAAAATCCCTTTTCAAGTAACTTTCCTAATCCAATTATCATATTGGTTGTCAGAGTTGTTGCATCTTCCTTTGAAATCTGGGTCTGCCTTGTTGCGCCATCAATAAATTGTTGAAGCAAATAGCTCATAAATGCAGGTCCACAGCTAACGATATCTGATGAAACGCGAGTGATTGCTTCGTCAATAACGAGTGGTTTTGAAATGGTGGACATAAGTTCATGAATAAAGGCTCTGTCAGCCTCCTTGCACCGTTCACCAAAGCTTAATAGAGACGGACCTGTCATTGCGCGGTTTAAGATACTTGGAATCGTTCGAGCAACTTTGCTAGGAATCATTTCTTCCAATTGTGAAACTGTAATAGGACTTGTAATCGAAATAACTATTTGATCTGAGTTTAAATGATCCTTTAAGTCACGTAAGAGGTTAGGGAATTGAAGCGGCTTTACACAAATAAAGATAAGGTCGCAATGCTGCACTAAGTTTGTGCTCGATTCTACGACCTCAATCATTGGGAGCTTTTCTGACAAGTCATAGGCTTTTTCGATTGAACGGTTTGTCATCATAAAGTCATGATCCCTATATACACGAGCATCGATAAAGGATTCTAATAAGATTGTACCCATACTCCCTGTTCCGATAACCCCGATTTTCATCGTACATTCCTCCCGTCATTCAAAATTCACATACTTATTATAATGAACTATATGAATGCACATTTGAAACTATGCGGAAAGAATATCAATATTAACGTGAAATGTATTCATTCACCATCTGCTTTGTTACTTGTTTTCGCATTGGAAATTGAAAGGCTGAAGCAATGGTATTCATTTCTTTCGTAATTCGGTTAATCTCATTTGTTTCAAAATGTTGTCCTGCTCTTGCAAGCGAAAGTGCTCCTGCAATTGCGTGTTCTCTTTCTGCGTCTAGTTTCAAAAACTCTTTCTGTGCTTGGCGATGTTTTTTCACTTGTTCTGCGATTTGTAAATGTACGGTCATAGTTTAATCTCCTCGTTTCAAAAAAGAAATGTCTGTATAACAGAATAAAGGAAGTGTGCTAAATGATCAAGAAGATTCAACGTTATAGGAGATATGTTGGTGTAGGATTGGCTGTTTTATTATCAGTGGTGTTGGTTTACTTATATGCGAATCCGTTGGAAAATGAAGCAGTCGACATTGATTGGGGACAAGCTTCATTAGACCATACGGGTGAAATGGAAGATGAGGACTTAACAGAGTCGTTAAACGAGGTGATTATGGTTGATATTAAAGGTGAAGTTCAGTATCCAACTGTATATTCATTGCCACTTGGAAGTAGGGTATACGAAGTGATTGAACTAGCGGGTGGGCTAACAAAAGAAGCTGATGAACGACAGGTGAATTTCGCTCAATTAGTAGAAGATGAAATGGTCATTTATGTCCCAGCTTTTGATGAAATGTGGAATCCGGTTAACATTCAACAGGTAAATGGCGTAGAAACAGGGAAAGTTTCCATTAATACTGCAGATGAAAAGGAGTTAGAAGCGTTACCAGGAATCGGTCCTCAAAAAGCAGCTGCTATTATTGCCTATCGAGAAGAGAATGGTCCATTTCGTTCAGTAGAAGAATTACAAAACGTGTCTGGTATTGGTGAGAAGTCAGTTGAACGTTTAGAAGGAGAGGTTGATTTTCGGTAATGTCAGCGATGGCTCCGCTCGTTACACGTTTTTATGAAAGACCCCCTATTTTTTATGAAAACTTAAAACCGTTGTAACCGTTTTTAAAAATAGGCAATGGTTTCGCACATCGCTTAAAGGACACCGAAAAAGTTAGAATATAAACTTTACCAGTTCCCGTGCTATCGCGTTTTTCTTAGTTGACGTTTTTTAATAATTTTTCTACACTAACGTAAGTAAAGAGAAGAGGTGTACCTATATGGAGAGAATTTCATGGGATCAATATTTTATGGCTCAAAGCCATTTATTAGCTTTGAGAAGTACATGTACTCGCCTGATGGTTGGGGCGACTATTGTTCGAGATAAACGAATTATCGCAGGTGGCTATAATGGCTCGGTATCAGGTGGAGCTCATTGCATAGATGATGGCTGTTACGTTGTAGATAACCACTGTATACGGACGATACATGCAGAGATCAACGCACTGCTACAATGTGCAAAGTTTGGTGTTGGAACAGAGGGTGCTGAAATCTATGTGACTCATTTCCCTTGTGTTCATTGTTCGAAGGCTATCATTCAAGCAGGTATAAAAAAAATATACTATGCATCCGATTATAAAAACCACCCTTATGCAGAAGAGATGTTTAAAGAGGCTGGTGTAGTAGTGAAGCAAGTTGAACTAGAAATGCTCAGTGTTGATCAACATCATTTGGACAAGCTTAAGTTTACTGCTGAGCTCTTGGAAAAGCTTGAAGGTGCGGGTTTTGAACAAGAAGAATTACTTCGATTACGTGATGAGGCGAACACGTTATATACACAAGCTCCTATTAAGGGTTAATCAAATGCTTCGATACTTACCTCTAATTCCTTATATGGCAACGCTTGGACTTATCATTTCGTTAAGAGGTCCAAGCATACTGCTTTATCTTCTTTTCCTGCCTATTCTCGTATTACTTTTTTCACAACACTCGTTTCGATCACTATTACTTATACTACTTCTACCTTTTCTATTATTTGTATGTATTGGTTTTTATATTAAAGATGATACGACTGTATTCAATGGGGAAGAACAAGCGTTAGAAGGAAAGATCATTCAAATCCCCGAAATAGATGGTGATCGAATGGCTTTTCGCTTTCGGACGCTTGAAGAGGAAGATGTTGAGGTTCGACTCTTTTTTTCAACTGAAAGAGAGCAGGAGATTGCATTAACGTATGGCCCTGGTGAGCTTTGTCGAGTTGGTGGGGCGTTATCAGCGCCTAATCCACCTACCAATTTTGCTCAATTTAATTATCCGAGATATTTGAAAGAACATAATATGTATTGGGTATTACAAGCTGTTCATCTTCATTGTGTACAGCCTCCAGCTTATTCTATATCCGAGAAGCTACAACGTTGGCGACAGCATAACATGAGGAAGCTGGAGCAGAATCTAAGTCCAGACGTAGCAAGTGTCGTACATGCACTTGTATTTGGAGATCGAACGTTAATGGATGGCTCTGTGTTAGAAGCATATCAACGATTAGGTGTCATTCATTTATTGGCTGTTTCGGGTATGCATGTCGGGTTAGTCGTTACTGCTAGCTTTTACCTTCTGATCCGATTTGGAATAACACGTGAACGAGCGCTTGAATGTTTAATTGTTTTTTTACCTGTTTATACCGTGATTGCTGGTGCAGCTCCTTCGGTTATACGTGCAAGTCTTATGACAGTTGTCGTGCTTCTTTGTCTACGTCTAAAACAAAAAATCCCCCCATTAGTCGGTATAACGGTTGTCTATCTTCTTTATTTATTCATCTCACCTTATTCCTTATTCCAACTTGGTTTTCAGCTTTCTTTTCTTGTTTCATATGGTTTGCTTTTATCAGCTAAAACGATTCGTAGCTATTCCTCTTATTGGAGCCAACTCATAGCTGTAACAATGATTTCACAACTACTTTCACTTCCTATTTTGTTATGTCATGTTTATGAAATTGCGTGGTTAAGCTTACCTATTAATTTGATTTTTATTCCACTCATTACATTCGTCTTTTTGCCCTTATCGTTTATTGGATTTATTATTTCGCTCTTTCTACCAATGACATTTAATGTTGCTTTTTATTTATTAGAATGGATGGTTCCGCTTAGTCACCATATTTTAACGGTGCTATCTAATAAGACATTTGCAACAATCGTTGTTGGTGAGCCTTCAGAGTGGATGGTTGTTTTTATGTATGGGGTCATTTTCTTTTCGTTGCTTTGCTTTGAAAGAAGAAGAAAGCATTGGTGGAAATGGCCAATTATGTTACTACTGGTTGTGCTAGTGATTCAAATAGGAAAGCCATATGTGGATTATCGTGCACATATAACGATGATTGATGTTGGGCAAGGAGACAGTTTTCTAATTGAGCTACCCTTTCGTCAAGGCGTGTATTTAATTGATACGGGAGGTCAGCTTACCTTTGTTAATGAACAATGGCGTGAACGTCGAGCCCCATTTGATGTAGGGAAAGATATTGTTGTACCTGAATTGAAGCAAAGAGGGATTAGTCGATTAGACGGTTTAATTCTGACGCACGGTCATGCTGACCATATTGGTGGAGTAGAAGCAGTAGTTAATATGATTCAAATCGATAAAGTGTTATACAGCTTTGGTGAAGTAGAAGGTGAGCTTGAGAAGGCAGTCTTAACGGAATTAGCTAAACACGGTACCGCTATTCATTTTGTAAAGGAGGGTATGAGCTTTGAGAAGCAAGGCGTGACATTTTATATATTAGCGCCAGTTGGCAAGGAGCAGGGGTTAAATGATCGTTCGATCGTATTGTATGTTGAATTGGAAGGAATAACGTTTCTATTTACAGGTGATCTCGAAGAAAGTGGAGAGCGTATGTTATTGCAACGCTATCCGGATTTAAAGGTTGATGTACTTAAAGTAGGCCATCATGGTAGTCGTACTTCGACGACTGCTCCATTTTTAGAGCAATTGGATCCATATGCGGTATTTATTCCAGTAGGGCGCTCAAATCGATATGGTCATCCACATGAAGAGGTCATTGAACGATTGACGGACCAAGGTGCGTTCATTTTGCGGAGTGATCAAGATGGAGCTGTTCGATTGACCATTCATAATGGGAAGGTATCTATTACTAGGGCAATGATGCAATAGGAAAAGCCCATCTACGCATGATAGCGATAGACGAGCTTCTCTTTACATTGCCTACTTTTGATTTTAAAAACCAGAGAAAATATCAACAATTGATGCGATGATAAAAAGTGTGGCAAAAAAACCAAAAGATACAACAAAGGCAACACCAGAGTCAATTGCATCATTACGTTTACTTTGAACTTCTTTTTCAAATTGATTCATCTGGCACCCCTCCTTTTCCCTCATAAGTATAAGTGATGCGATAAAAAAAAGCTAGACCGATTCAATTAAAAGGAGTTGATTCAATGAATTGTTCAAGAAATTGTTCACTTTTTAAGGTGAGATTTAAAAAAAGTATTTTGTTTTTTTTCTTATCGCGTTCGATTCGAAAGAACTGTAAAGAGTTGTCACCTATAGTTTTAAATCGCATAGGATACTATAACTAGTGCAGGGGCGATTTATCGTTGTGAGTGTGATTGCCCGGGGTCACAGTTCATAGCGTTTATTATAAATGGGGGCTTGGCTAATTCGAGCTTAAGCCTCCTTTGCAAAACTTATACTTGTCATTTTTTCATGAATTGTCTAAGCTAAAGACACAAGTAGATGATTCCATGCGTAGCTTTTCCAATAGATGAAAAACTATGCATACAAAATGGGGAATGAACGGTGTCTTATTTAACAATAAAAAAAGAAGTGGAAAAGGGAAAGGTTGCTCCAATATATTTTATGTATGGCCTGCAATCATTTCTAATGGAAGATATTATACAAGCTATCATTCGACAACAGGTTGGCTCATCGGACGATCCAAATGTGATTACATATAATGTTCAGGAGACGTTAATTGACCTTGCGATTGAGGAAGCAGAAACAGTGCCTTTTTTCGGTGGGAATAAGGTGGTCATCGTGAAAGATTGTCTTTTTGTAACAAGTGCTAAACAAGATACAAAGCTCGATCATAATTTAAAGTCGCTTGAGCAATACGTGGAAAATCCTGTACCTGAAACAGTTCTTATTATTTGTGCACCTTATGAAAAACTAGATGAACGTAAGAAACTAACAAAGCGTTTGAAAAAGCAAACCGTTGTTGATTGCTCTCCATTTGATTTGAAAACGACAGAAAAATGGCTAGAGGAACAAGCGAAAGCAAAAGGTGTCTCGTTTATTGGACAAGCGAAAGAAAGGTTAATTGAGCGAGTAGGCATTCAGCTACTTCAGCTTTCCTCAGAAATAGAAAAGCTCACCTTATATGTTGGTGAAAAAGGTGAGATAACCGAAGATGTTGTAGACTTATTAGTTGCACGCTCACTTGAGCAGGATGTCTTTGCTTTAATTGAGTATGCAGTTACGAGGCGAGTTGATCGTGCATTAATCATCTATCATGATTTATTAAAGTTGAAAGAGGAACCACTCAAGATTCTTGCCTTGATCGCACGGCAAATTCGCATTTATTATCAAGTGAAAGAAATGTTAAGAAAATCTTTTTCACAAGGTGAAATTGCATCGCAATTAAAGCTTCATCCGTACGTTGTTAAGTTAGCGAGTAAACAAATTAGACGTTTTTCAGAGGGGTTTCTGCTACGAATGCTTGAGGCGACAGCGGATGTTGATTATGCGATTAAAACAGGAAAAATGGATAAGGTTCTTGCTGTTGAATTATTATTAATGAAATTTGCTGAAGAATGATGGAGAAGAAGCAATAAAAAAACCGGCAAAAAGCCGGCTTTTTTATTGCTTCTAGTTAGGCAGAAAGTCCGTTTAGACGCTTTGATAAGCGAGACTTTTGGCGAGAAGCGGCATTTTTATGGATAAGTCCTTTACTAGCTGCTTTATCAAGGCGCTTTACAGCATCTTTGAAAGCTACTGTTGCTTCTTCCTTTTCGCCCGCTTCTACTTTTGCTTCAAAAGTTTTGATTGAAGTACGAAGAGCTGATTTAACAGCAATGTTTTGAGCACGACGCTTGTCGTTTGTTTTTACACGCTTAATGGCTGATTTAATATTTGGCATTTATTTCACCTCCTGAGTCATCACCTATCATGAACGGTTCGAAACCTTGTATTCAGGCGATTATACAACAAGAAGGATTTTACCAAAAACGGCGCTTAAATGCAATAGAAGAATGAAAACTGTTTGCTTAGCACACGCTATGATCATAGAAAAATCTTTGTTTGTTATGAAGGAGTGATTATTGTGACGGAAGAGTTAGATTTAAGCCGTTTTCAAATTCGTACTGATTTAGCTGTCGAGGCTCATCAAATTGCCGTTGAGGAACAAGAAAGCAATGAACAAAGTGAAGTCACAGGTGTACAGATTGAAGAGGAAACGATTGATGACGTCATTATTACTCGAGTGACGATTGATGAGAAAGGTGCAGATCGACTTGGGAAGAAACCTGGACATTATTTAACGTTTGAATCTCAAGGAATACGCAAAAAAGATACGGATATTCAGGAGAAGATGGAGAGAGTGTTTGCAAATCAGTTTAGTTCATTCATGAAAGAGATCGGAGTCGGACCAAACGATACTTGTCTCATTGTCGGACTGGGTAATTGGAATGTAACACCAGATGCACTAGGTCCTATCGCTGTGGAGAACTTGCTTGTTACAAGACATTTGTATGAACTAGCTCCTGAGCAAGTAGAGGATGGTTTCCGTCCTGTTAGTGCAATATCTCCTGGTGTCATGGGGGTAACTGGTATAGAAACGAGCGATGTTATCTTTGGTGTGATTGAAAAAACAAAGCCAGATTTTGTCATAGCCATTGACGCCTTAGCATCTCGTTCTATTACGAGAGTCAACTCAACGATTCAAATAAGTGATACCGGTATTCATCCAGGCAGTGGGGTAGGAAATAAACGTAAAGAAATTAGTAAAGATATACTTGGAATTCCTGTCATTGCAATTGGTATTCCAACGGTTGTCGATGCGGTTTCAATTACGAGTGATACGATTGACTATGTTCTTAAACATTTCGGTCGAGAAATTCGAGAAGGCAATCAACCGTCAAGGTCACTTGCTCCAGCTGGCATGACATTTGGAGAGCGCCGTACATTGACAGAGGAAGACTTGCCAGATGAAAAGAAGCGTGAAACGATCTTGGGAATGATCGGAACTTTACCAGAGCAGGAGAAACGGCAGCTTATTCAAGAGGTCTTATCCCCACTTGGACATAATTTGATGGTGACACCAAAGGAAGTTGATGTGTTTATTGATGATATGGCTAATGTGATTGCTCAAGGATTAAATGCCGCCCTACATGAACATATCAATCAGCAAAATGTCGGCAGCTTTACTCATTAATACTAATTAGCTAAATATGATGAACAATAAGAGGCTGGACAAAACCCTCCTCTGAAATGAAAAAGTCGGTGAAATTTTACTTTTCGTAAAATTTCACCGACTTTTATTATTTCTTACTCTTTAAAGTAAGGGGCTGTCACAGGTTCGTTCTCTTGCGCTTGAGCTACTCGCTTTCGAGGCCACTGAAAAAGTGAAATTTTCACTTTTTCAGTGGCTTTAAGTAATGTGCGTAGCCGTTGCCCGATTTTGAAAGCCTTGCAATGAGTGGGTTTCTCATAGCAAGGCGCACAACGAGCGGAGCCATTACTCTTCCTTGAGTGACTTGAAAAAGTGGAAATCGCACTTTTTTTGTGCTCAAATTAACTTTGATGAAACTTTGCTATTTTCTTAGTTCTTTTTTTCACTCTCATTCATATGGTGGAATGAGGTCGTTTCTTTTACTTAACGTATTGATGTTGTTTTCAATGTAGCTAACTGATAGGAGATGAGACGATGCGAAAGAGAAGACAGTTAAGGTTTGGTGTCGGTGTAAACCGGACAAGCATAAAGAAAATATTTTCATTATTTATTATTGGAATCATGGGATTATTTATTTTCACCGGTATCCTTACTTCATTTGAACCAGGACATGGACTAGCCTCGAATCAAATACATGAATGGTCATCAAATATTAAAGGAGAGCATTTTCTTTACTTATTAGGTATGGAAAATCAGCATTTTAAATCCGTCTTGCCAAATGATAGTGAACCCCCTAGTATTAGCTCAGTTTTGTTTGAAATTGCTACAAGTATTAATCCAAATGATCCTAGAAGTTTACTTGGGAGAGAACTCCCTGGATTTGCATTATTTGATGGTAGTATCTTAATAGCTGGGGAAGGAACGGATTATACAAATATACCTGTTGAATCTGCTCCGCCGATGGATGTCATTTTAGCAGAGCGTGAGGCAACACAGGAAAGTTTAGAACGTCTTGAACAGTTAGAGAGAGAGCGTGAAGAGATAGAAGAATCAACGGATGGACGCAAGGTTGTTCATATTATCCATTCTCATAATACGGAATCGTTTCTACCTGAATTAGAAACAAATGAACCAAATGAAGCATTTCATAATAAAGTGAATATTACGCTAGTAGGAGAGAAGTTATCACAGGAATTAGAAAAGCGTGGAATAGGAACAGAGGTAGAGGAACGGGATATCCAGGAGAATTTGCGAGAGAAAGGTTGGAATTATCCACAATCGTATGACGCTTCAAGAAATTTTGTTGTAGAAGCGATGGAGGAAAATAGTGATTTACATTATTTCTTTGATATTCACCGTGACTCACTTCCAAGAGATCGCACGACCGTTACGATTAATAACGAAGAATTTGCAAGAACGGTATTCGTTATTGGTGGGAATCATGAAAATTATGAAGAAAACTACGAGCTTGCAAAATCACTCCATAATGATTTGGAAGAGCACTACCCAGGATTAAGCCGTGGTGTTATTTTAAAAGATGGTCCGTATACGAATGGACGATTTAACCAGGATTTATCAAGTAATTCGGTACTAATTGAATTCGGTGGAGTAGAAAACACATTAGAAGAAACATATCGTGCTGCTGAGGCTGTAGCAGAAGTATTTGCTGAATTTTATTGGGAGCATCATGCAGTAGATGGATAGGAGGATAAAAATGAAACGAGCTCTATTATCGATCGCTGTTGTCGGTTTGTTCCTCTTATTTGGAATATTGCTTGGTGTTCAGCTTGTAAGTGAAGAACTTGGAATAGATAAACCTATCCCACTTGAGATTAATCAAATCGAAACGAAGCTTCAAAATGAAACCTTCGAAGAGTTAGTGAATAAAGGAGAAAAGGTGGAAGAGATAGGACGGTTTAACTTTTTCTCTGATCTAGGAGAAGGGGTTGCAAATGGTTTGAATAAAATGAGTCGAGCTTGTCTTTCAAGAATGGTTGCTACGATTCATTATTTGAACGGAAAAGAGTCTTCATATTAAAAAGGATCGTGTATTTACGAATTTTAAACAGTTGACTCTTGCATTATGATTGAAGCTACTGAAGAAGTTTTGTTTTTCAGTAGCTTTTATTCTTAGTTGATAGATAGGTGGGTGAAAGGTATAATACAGAGTGATGTTCTGTACGATTTTGTAGGAGTGATTATGTGATGAATAATGAACAGCGGTTAGCGCGGCAATCAAAGATACGGAACTTTTCTATTATCGCGCACATTGACCACGGAAAATCAACACTTGCTGACCGAATTTTGGAGCAGACGGGTGCACTGACTGACCGTGAAATGAAAGATCAAACGCTAGATGCAATGGATTTAGAACGTGAACGAGGAATTACAATTAAGTTAAATGCCGTTCAGTTAACGTATAAGGCTCAAGATGGGGAAGAATATATATTTCATTTAATTGATACGCCTGGACATGTCGATTTTACATATGAAGTGTCACGTAGTTTAGCGGCCTGTGAGGGAGCGTTGCTTATCGTTGATGCGGCTCAAGGAATTGAAGCGCAAACATTAGCGAATGTCTATTTGGCGCTTGATAATGATTTGGAAATTCTACCGGTCATAAATAAAATTGACTTACCAAGTGCTGAGCCTGATCGAGTGAAACAAGAGGTTGAAGATGTGATTGGATTGGATGCATCAGGTGCTGTGTTAGCATCAGCGAAAAACGGGATAGGGATTGAGGAAATATTAGAGCAAGTCGTAGAGCTTGTTCCAGCACCTCAAGGTAACCCACAAGCGCCATTGCAAGCGTTAATTTTCGATTCATTGTATGATTCGTATCGGGGTGTTATTGCTTATATACGAATTGTTGAGGGAACGGTTAAGCCGGGCCAGAAGATTAAAATGATGGCAACGGGTAAGGAGTTTGAAGTCCAAGAAATTGGAGTCTTTACTCCAAAGGCTGAGAAACGTGACGAATTAACGGTTGGAGATGTTGGATTTTTAACGGCGTCTATTAAAAATGTAGGTGATACACGTGTCGGGGATACGATAACTGAGGCAACTAGACCAGCAGATAAGCCATTACCTGGATATCGACGTATGAACCCGATGGTTTATTGTGGTCTATATCCAGTTGATACAAATGATTACAATGATTTAAGAGAAGCACTGGAGCGTTTAGAATTAAATGATGCTTCGTTACAATATGAGCCCGAAACATCTCAAGCATTAGGCTTTGGTTTCCGTTGTGGCTTCTTAGGGCTTCTTCATATGGAAATTATACAAGAGCGGATTGAACGTGAATTTGGCATTACGTTAATTACAACAGCACCAAGTGTGGTTTATAAAGTATTGACGACAAGTGGGGAAGAGGTAACGATTGATAACCCTTCTAATATGCCTGATACACAAAAGATTGATCAAGTGGAAGAGCCGTATGTGAAAGCAAAAATTATGGTACCAAATGAATTTGTTGGGGCGATAATGGAGCTTTGCCAAGGGAAGCGCGGTATATTCATTGATATGCAATATTTAGATGATATACGCGTACAAATAGTGTACGAAATTCCTTTATCGGAGATCGTCTATGATTTCTTTGATCAATTGAAATCAAGTACGAAAGGGTATGCATCATTTGACTATGAATTAATTGGATATAAACCATCAAAGCTCGTTAAAATGGATATTCTACTTAATGCTGAGAAGGTTGATGCTCTTTCTGTTATCGTTCACCGTGATTTTGCATTTGAGCGTGGAAAGGTAATCGTTGAAAAGTTAAAGGAATTAATTCCTCGTCAACAATTTGAAGTTCCGGTTCAAGCGAGTATAGGAACGAAAATTATTGCCAGATCAACGATTAAAGCGATTCGTAAGAACGTATTGGCAAAATGTTACGGTGGCGATATTTCTCGTAAACGTAAGCTACTTGAAAAGCAAAAAGAAGGTAAGAAACGGATGAAATCAGTAGGGAATGTCGAAGTGCCGCAGGAAGCCTTTATGGCTGTTTTGCGTATGGATGATTAAAGTATTAAGAAGAAACTAATAGGATGATTCGTATTTCTTTAGAATAAACAGTGTGTTCAACCTGTACGAAACATAGATTTCAAACTTAACAGCACTCCAATATGTCGGACTAACCTAACATTGGAGTACTGTTTTTATTTGGGATTTTTTCAAAAAAAGATAATTGGTTGTGCGATACTCCGAGGTGTAGAATAGGCAATCATAACAAATTCCTTTCCGAATGCGACTATGCTCAACATTTTAGTTTATTAAATCCTTTCGATTAGCAGAGATAGGTGGAAGCTCTAACCAACCGTTATTAATCATTAGCTCTGCACCATCTTCAGCATAAAGACCGACATTGACCAGTTGCTTTGAATATTTCGCAGCAATATCCCTGCGGAAACTTAATGCCATAGAACCGCCTATATTAGCTAACGACATAGCTGTTAATGTATTTGTTTGAAACATCATAAGTTTATCCGAAAAAACAGGAACTGTATTATCTGTAACTTCAGCATCCCAAGTCATAGGCGCAGGTAAATGACTTTCTTCTAAAAGAGTTTGTAACTCACTTATAATTTTTTTCGATAATTCTACCCCTCTTAAAAAGTGTCTTTTCACTTTTTCAAATTGAGAGGTTTGCGCAAATCCAAGTAATAGAGACTTGCCATGTATATTATTATTATAATTCAAATATATGTGGGTAATTTCTTCTGCTGTTAACGGTCTTTTTTCTCCAAACCAACCTTTTAGGAACTTTTCGTTTTTAACAAATTCAGGCTCCTTCGGGGTAGGCAGATGTGGGGGACGAACAAATATACCTTTAGTTAGTAATAATTGTTTTGTGGCACCTTCAATTGCTACAGCGTCGACTAAGTATTTGTTATATAACTTTCTAATATCTTCTCGTGCAGCAGTGGAAAGGGCTGCTCCATTTGATGCAATTCCAGCTTTGCTTAAGCTTCTAATGAAGTATAGAAAGTATGTGTCAGAAAATAATCGGGGAGCATTCAAATTTACATCTTCTAATGAGAAGCCTATTGGAATTGGAAACGCTTCACGCTTAAATATAGTTTTTAATTCCATTAAGTGATTCTGTGAGGTAGTCAATGTTAAATTAATGATTGATTTAATTTCTGAGTCTTCTACATTAGCAAGAAAGTACTTTAACATGGGAATACTTGCGCTTTCGGTCATATAACTTGACCATAGAGAACCGATTTCTGCCGCAGTTAACCTAATATGCTCACTCACTTTATTACCTCCTATTTTTACGAATAAATATATTTTTGTCTATAATTTACATATTTATGTATTGGCCTGTAAAGGTGTTGATCCTAATTGGGGTATTTTATAATTCATATAAGGGAAGCATTTCAACCTTAATAAAATCATTTAGTTGCTAGATTTGGTTGGATACTTTAGAATACAAATGGAGATACAATTTTGTAAGTGAAATGAGCTTATGGCTATTCAATCTATGGATGATTCAATCATATGGGGGGGTGTTCCACTCGGGACACCCCTGTCAGCTTGAAAAGATTTGTCTAAAATTCCAATGTTCTTCAACATGAATGAAAGGAGGGATCTGGTGGTAAAAGCAGCATATATTCATATCCCTTTTTGTGAGCATATTTGTTATTATTGTGATTTTAACAAAGTCTATTTAAAAAATCAGCCAGTGGACGAATATATTGAAGCCCTATTAACTGAAATGAAGCGCTCTGACGTATCCTCTTGCTCGTTGGAAACGATTTTCATTGGTGGGGGAACACCAACAGCTTTGTCAGCGAAGCAATTAAAACGACTTTTAAAAGGGATGCAGCAAATGATGGACTTGGATCATCTTCGTGAATTTACAATTGAAGTGAATCCTGACAGCATTGATGATGAAAAGCTAACGATCTTAAAGGATTTCGGCGTGAACCGATTAAGCATGGGTGTTCAAACCTTTGACGAAAAACTATTGAAGGAAATTGGACGAACTCATAATCGGAGCAGTGTGTACGATGCAGTAGAGCGTGCAAGAGCATCAGGGTTTCAGAATATTTCTCTAGATCTAATGTTCGGTTTACCGAAACAAACACCGGAGCATTTCCGTCAAACGTTAAAGGAAGCTTTAGCGTTGGAGATTGAACACGTATCAGCTTATTCGTTGAAGGTAGAGGAGAAGACGATTTTTTTTAATAGAAAGCGTCAAGGGAAATTAACACTTCCTCCAGAAGAGGATGAGGTGGAAATGTACAAAAATTTACGAGCGGTGACGGCGAAAGCGAAGCTGGCACAATATGAAATCAGTAATTTTGCTAAGGAAGGCTTTGAAAGTCAGCACAATCTCGTTTATTGGAACAATGAAGAATATTTTGGTTTTGGTGCAGGTGCTCATGGTTATTTAAATGGCGTGCGTTACCAAAACCATGGTCCATTACCGAAGTATTTACGTGCGATTGGGCAAGGAGACGTACCGACCGTATCTATTCATCACGTGAGTAAAGTGGAGCAAATTGAAGAACAAATGTTTTTAGGGTTGCGAAAATTAGAAGGTGTAAGTAAAGATGAATTCCAGGTTAAATTTGGTATGTCTATACACGATTGTTTTTCGAAACAACTTCATACACTACAAGCGCGAGGGCTTTTATTCGAATCTGTAGATCGCATTCAACTAACAGCTGATGGATTACTTTTAGGCAATGAAGTATTCGAACAATTTATTGCGATTCTAGAGGAACAATCAATTAATTGAGTGTTTTTATTGACAAATGACAGTCCATTTGGTAATTTATCATTAGATTTAGCACTCGAATAGATTGAGTGCTAACAGAGGTGGTGAGGGGATGTTAACAGAGAGACAATTGCTCATTCTACATGCAATCGTTGACGATTATATCCGTTCTGCTGAACCTGTTGGATCAAGAAGCATTTCTAAGCGTGAGGATATTACGTTTAGCCCAGCTACGATTCGTAATGATATGGCAGACTTAGAAGAATTAGGTTTCTTAGAGAAACCACACAGCTCCGCGGGTCGTATACCTTCTCAGAAAGGTTATCGGTTTTATGTGGATCATTTGTTGTTACCTCATCACTTAACAACCGCAGAGCGATTTGATATTCGTTCTGGTTTTGATGAACGAATACGGGAGTTAGAGGAAGTCATCCAACATTCTGCTCGCGTATTATCGAGTATGACAAGTTATATTTCTGTTGTACTAGGGCCTGAATTGTTTGAGACTTCATTGACTAATATTCAGATCATTCCGTTAAGTAAAGTGTCGGCAACTGTTATTGTTGTGACTGACACAGGCCATGTTGAAAGTCAAACAATCGCTATTCCTGATGGAATTGAAGCTGCTGAGTTAGAAAGAACGGTGAATATCTTAAATGAACGATTAAAGGGAGTTCCGTTGTACAAACTCAGAAAGAAGCTTCAATATGAAGTCGCAGATGTGTTACGAACACATGTCCAAAATTATGAACATGTCATGAAATTACTTATGGCTTCATTTGAAATGGAGAAACATGAGAAGCTATTCTATAGTGGTAAGACGAATTTACTCACACAACCAGAATTCAAGGATGTTGAAAAAATCCGCATGCTTCTTAATATGCTGGAAGAAGATGCCACTATGTTGCAAATTTTAAAAACACCTCATACCGGTGTACAAGTTAAAATAGGTGAAGAAAATCAACTTGAAGCGTTTGATCATTGTAGTTTGATTACAGCAACGTATTCAATTGGTGGTAAGCAAATGGGCACAATTGGAATATTAGGTCCAACAAGAATGGAATATCGACGAGTGATTGGTGTTGTAGATACACTATCGAAAGATTTAACAAAACTATTAACAAACTTGTATCGTTAATTGGAGAAATGATAACATAGTAAGGATGTCAAAAGGCAATAAAGACGTCTTTTGACATTTCACTATGTCGTCTTTCAACATACATAAGATTCATGTATTTTATTTAGGAGGTGAACGAGATGGCAGAAAAAGAAACACAAACGGTTGAGGAGACAAAAGCTGAGCAAGAACCAATTGCTGATGCAGAGCATGATAGCGATGAAGCAGTGGAGGCTGAAGCTGAAGTCGTAGGGTCGAAAGATGAACAATTAGAAGCACAAATCAATGAATTAAATAATCGACTATTACGTACTCAAGCAGATTATGATAATTTCAGACGCCGTTCTCGTGAAGAGAAAGAAGCAGCGGCTAAATATAGATCACAAGTCGTTATTGAATCATTATTACCTGTATTAGATAACTTCGAACGTGCTTTATTAGTAAATCCTGAATCAGACGAAACGAAGTCTCTATTACAAGGGATGGAAATGGTCTATCGTCAATTACAAGACACATTAAATAATGAAGGTGTGGCGGTAATTGAAACAGAGGGCCAAACGTTTGATCCTCATCTTCACCAAGCGGTGATGCAAGTGGAAGAAGACGGGTTTGAATCTGGTAAAATTGTGGAAGAATTGCAAAAAGGTTACAAGCTAAAAGACAGAGTCCTACGACCAGCGATGGTTAAGGTTAATGCTTAGAAATGAAATAAATCTAGTAAACGAATGGAGGAACAATAATAATGAGTAAAATTATTGGTATCGATTTAGGTACAACGAACTCTTGCGTGGCAGTGATGGAAGGTGGAGAAGCAACTGTTATCCCAAATCCAGAGGGTAACCGTACGACACCATCTGTTGTTGCATTTAAGGATGGAGAGCGCCAAGTGGGGGAAGTGGCAAAGCGTCAAGCAATCACAAACCCAAATACGATTATTTCGATTAAGCGTCATATGGGTACAGACCATAAGGAGAGTATTGAAGAAAAAGAGTATTCTCCTCAAGAAATTTCTGCAATTATTTTACAGAAGCTTAAATCTGATGCAGAAGAATACTTAGGTGAAAAAGTAACGAAGGCTGTTATTACAGTACCTGCTTATTTCAATGATTCACAGCGTCAAGCAACAAAAGATGCTGGGAAAATTGCCGGTTTAGAAGTGGATCGTATTGTTAACGAACCAACAGCGGCTGCGCTTGCTTACGGTCTTGATAAGGAAGATGATCAAACGATACTTGTTTATGACCTTGGTGGTGGTACGTTTGATGTGTCCATTCTTGAATTAGGAGATGGATTCTTCGAAGTTAAAGCAACATCTGGAGATAACAAGCTTGGTGGAGATGACTTTGACCAGGTTATTATCGACTATCTTGTGGAGCAATTTAAGAAAGATAATGGTATCGATCTTTCTCAAGATAAAATGGCGATGCAACGTTTGAAGGATGCAGCAGAAAAAGCTAAGAAAGATTTATCTGGTGTAACACAAACACAAATTTCACTACCTTTTATTACAGCTGATGCAACAGGACCGAAACATTTAGAGTTATCTTTGAGTCGTGCTAAGTTTGAAGAGCTTTCTGCTGATTTAGTTGAACGTACACTTGAGCCAACTCGTCGTGCATTATCGGATGCAGGTCTATCTGCAAGTGAAATTGATAAAATTGTATTAGTTGGGGGTTCAACACGTATTCCTGCTGTACAAGAAGCGATTAAAAGTCTTACTGGGAAAGATCCTCACAAAGGGGTAAATCCTGATGAAGTAGTCGCGCTCGGTGCTGCTATTCAAGCTGGCGTGTTAACTGGAGATGTTAAGGACGTTGTATTACTAGATGTTACACCACTTTCATTAGGAATTGAAACAATGGGTGGCGTATTTACGAAGTTGATTGAGCGTAACACGACGATTCCAACATCAAAATCACAAGTATTTTCAACGGCAGCCGATAATCAGCCTTCTGTTGATATTCATGTTCTGCAAGGTGAACGTGAAATGGCAGCAAATAATAAAACACTGGGACGATTCCAATTATCAGATATTCCACCAGCACCACGTGGTGTACCACAAATTGAAGTTTCGTTTGACATTGATGCTAACGGGATTGTAAATGTTAAGGCGAAAGATCTAGGGACAAACAAAGAACAATCAATTACGATTACTTCTTCTTCGGGATTATCTGATGAAGAAATTGATCAAATGGTTAAGGATGCTGAAGCGAACGCAGAGGAAGATAAGAAGCGTCGTGAAGAGGTTGAGCTTCGAAATGAAGCAGATCAGCTTGTTTTCCAAACAGAAAAAACGATCAACGATTTAGGAGAAAACATTGATCAAGGTGAAAAAGAGAAGGCTGAGGCAGCAAAAGATAAGCTGAAATCAGCGATTGAAGCTGATAACATTGAAGAAATCCGTACTGCAAAAGATGAGCTACAAGAGGTAGTAACAGCTCTTACAACAAAGATGTATGAGCAGGCTGCTGCACAAGCTCAACAAGCACAAGGTGCTGAAGGTCAAGCTGAACAAGCGGATGATAATGTTGTCGATGCTGACTATGAAGAAGTGAATGACGAAGAAAAGAAATAATCACCTTTCACATAAGTCAAAGTCAACGTAGTTGACTTTGACTTTTTCTAAGAGGATATGTGAAAAGGATATTTTTGTCGTAGTTCTAATGCTTTTGATAAATGTAGAAATCGAGTAAGTAACAAACTGTTACTTTTCTTATTGCGAAAAGGGTTTGTAAGGTGGTAAGATGAACGTTATGGAATAGAATCGGGAGTGGATGACATGAGTAAACGAGATTACTATGAAGTCCTTGGTGTTGATCAAAATGCTTCAGTTGATGAGGTGAAGAAGGCGTATCGCAAGCTTGCGCGTAAATATCATCCAGACGTCAATAAAGAAGCGGATGCTGAGGCAAAGTTTAAAGAAGTAAAAGAGGCGTATGACACATTAAGTGATCCTCAGAAGAAGTCTCACTATGATCAATTTGGTCATACAGATCCAAATCAAGGATTTGGTGGAGGAGGAGACTTTGGAGGTGGCTTTGGCGATATATTTGATATGTTCTTTGGTGGCGGCGGACGTCGCAATCCGAATGCACCTCGTCAAGGAGCGGATTTACAATATACGATGACGTTAGAGTTTAAGGAAGCAGTATTTGGAAAAGAAACAGAAATAGAAATTCCGCGAGAAGAAACGTGTCAAACATGTTCAGGTTCTGGAGCAAAGCCAGGAACTAAACCTGAAACATGTTCGCATTGTGGTGGATCAGGACAGCTAAATGTTGAACAGAATACACCGTTTGGACGTGTTGTAAACCGTCGAGTTTGTCATTATTGCGACGGTACAGGTAAGCAAATTAAACATAAGTGCTCAACTTGTGGTGGGCAAGGTAAAGTGAAGAAACGTAAAAAAATTAGCGTTAAAGTCCCTGCAGGAATTGATCACGGCCAACAACTACGAGTATCCGGACAAGGGGAAGCTGGTTCTAATGGTGGACCTCCAGGAGATTTATTTGTTGTATTTAATGTGAAAACGCATGAATTTTTTGAACGTGAAGGTGATGACATTTACTGTGAAATGCCGTTAACATTTGCCCAAGTAGCGCTCGGTGATGAAATTGAGGTACCAACTTTAACTGGTAAAGTGAAATTGAAAATTCCGGCTGGAACACAGACGGGGACGAATTTTCGCCTGAGAAGTAAAGGGGTACCTAACGTACACGGGCGGGGTCAAGGTGATCAGCATGTGAAAATCCGTGTAGTGACACCAAAGAACTTAACTGAGAAGGAAAAAGACTTATTACGTGAGTTTTCGCAAATGACAGGTGGTCAGCCAGATGAACAAAATGACAGCTTCTTTGCGAAGGTAAAGCGAGCATTTAAAGGGGAATAAGCTTATATAGCTTATGTTAAGGAGTGAGTTGGATGTTAAAATGGTCAGAATTTAGTATTCATACTAGTGAAGAAGCGGTGGAGCCAGTTTGTCATATTTTACATGAAGCTGGGGCAAGCGGTGTAGTAATTGAAGACCCTAGTGATTTAGTAAAAGATTGGGGCGATCGTTTCGGAGAAATATACCAACTCTCTCCTGATGATTATCCTGAAGATGGGGTAATGATTAAAGCGTATTTTCCTGTAAACAGTTTTCTAACTGACACAATCGATGGTATTAAGGAGTCCGTTAATGGACTCCTTCAGTATGATATCGAATTAGGACAGAATAAGGTTCATTTGGTTGAAGTGGATGAGACAGAATGGGCAACTGCTTGGAAGAAATATTACAAACCTATTCGCATCTCTCATTCACTAACAATTAAGCCTACTTGGGAAGAGTATGAGGCTACAGATAATGAAATGATTATAGAATTAGATCCAGGAATGGCTTTCGGTACCGGAACGCATCCAACAACGGTTCTTTGTATACAGGCATTAGAAAAGTATTTAACGAGTCAAGCAGCCGTCATAGATGTAGGAACGGGGTCAGGAGTGTTAAGTATCGCTGCGGCAAAGCTTGGGGCTAAAGAAGTCTTAGCATTAGATCTAGACTATGTTGCTGTGAAGAGCGCGAAAGAGAATATCGGTGGAAATGAAGTCTCTTCTATCGTTCGTGTTGAGCAAAATGATTTATTAGAGGGAATCTCTGGCGAATATGATTTAGTTATTGCTAACATATTAGCAGAGGTTATTATGACATTTGTTCAAGATGCGGCAGCGGTTCTTAAGCAAAATGGGACATTTATTACTTCAGGGATTATAAAAAGAAAAAAAGATGATGTAAAAAAATCATTAGAACAAGGTGGATTTATCATCAAAGAAGTCGTCGAAATGGAAGATTGGGTTGCACTTGTTGCGACAAAAGCTTAATAAAGCGAGGAAATGAAATGCAGCGCTATTTTGTATTACCTGAACAAATGAAGGATAATGAGGTAAGCATAACTGGAGAAGATGTTAAACATATCTCTAAGGTGATGCGGATGTCTATTGGTGACGTAATTGTATGTAGTAATAATGCATCTCGCACGGTTCGTTGCACAATTAAAGACATGTCAGATCAACAAGTTATAGCCGTTATAGACGAAGCAATTCAACCGAACACGGAACTTCCCATTGAGGTGACAATTGCTCAAGCATTACCGAAAGCGGATAAGCTAGATTGGATCATTCAGAAGGGAACAGAGCTCGGAGTGCATACATTCCAACCGTTTGCTGCTTCAAGGTCGATTGTGAAATGGGATCGAAAGAAAGCAATGAAAAAACGAGAGCGGCTTGAAAAAATTGCAAAGGAAGCAGCAGAGCAAGCGTATCGTGAAAAAATTCCGTATGTTGCTGATTTTATACCGTTTACAGAACTTTTGAAAATGGTTCAACATTATGATAGAACGGTCATTGCCTATGAAGAAGTAGCGAAGGAGCAGGATCATACCTATTTTGCTAATACACTTCAAGAATTAACAAAAGGCCAACGGTTGCTTATCATCATTGGTCCAGAAGGTGGATTATCTGAGGAAGAGGTGGAGAAACTGCAGGAACAAGAGGCTGTTCCTTGTAGCTTTGGACCACGTATATTAAGAACAGAAACGGCAGCAATGTATGCACTTTCTGCTATTTCGTATCATTTTGAATTAATGAGGTGAAGAACATGGGCACGGTTGCCTTTCATACATTAGGTTGTAAAGTGAATTATTATGAAACCGAAGCGATATGGCAATTATTTCAGCAAGCAGGTTATGAAAAAGTTGAATTTGAAGCAATTTCGGATGTATATGTAATAAACACCTGTACGGTTACGAATACAGGTGATAAGAAAAGTCGTCAAGTCATCAGACGCGCGATTCGTAAAAATCCTGATGCGGTTATTTGTGTTACGGGCTGTTATGCACAAACATCTCCTGCTGAGATTATGGCGATACCAGGTGTTGATATTGTCGTTGGAACACAAGATCGTATAAAAATGCTTGATTATATTGAAGAATTCAAGCAAAAACGCGAGCCAATCAATGGTGTAGGGAATATAATGAAGTCTAGAGTGTATGAGGAATTAGATGTACCGGCTTTTACAGATCGCACTCGTGCTTCATTAAAAATTCAAGAGGGCTGTAATAACTTTTGTACATTTTGTATTATCCCGTGGGCACGTGGTCTAATGCGTTCGCGTGATCCAGAAGATGTAATGAAACAAGCTACTCAGCTCGTGGAAGCAGGCTATAAGGAGATTGTACTAACGGGAATTCATACTGGTGGTTACGGTGAGGATTTAAAGGATTATAGCTTGGCACGACTATTAAAGGATCTGGAACAAATACAAGGATTAAAGCGAATTCGAATTTCTTCTATTGAGGCAAGTCAATTAACAGATGAAGTGATTCGAGTCATTGATCAGTCAGAAAAGGTTGTTCGCCACCTGCATATTCCACTGCAATCAGGTTCAGATACGGTATTGAAACGGATGCGTCGGAAATATACGATGGCTTTCTTTGCTGAAAGAATAAAACGTTTAAAGGAAATCATGCCAGGTGTGGCGATCACTTCAGACGTTATTGTTGGCTTTCCTGGTGAAACAGAAGAAGAATTTGAAGAGACGTATCAATTTATTGCTAAGCACAAATTTAGTGAACTACATGTATTTCCTTATTCGAAGAGAACGGGAACACCTGCGGCACGAATGGATGATCAGGTGAATGAGGAAATTAAAAATAAACGAGTCCATCGATTAATTGAGCTATCTCATCAACTAGCAAAGGAATATGCTACCCAGTTCGATGGGGAAGTTCTTGAAATGATACTTGAAGAACGCGATAAGGAAAATGAGGAAAGTGGCTTGTATATTGGCTATACTGATAATTACCTTAAGGTGAAAGTTCCTGCATCCGATGCTTTGATCGGCAAGCTTGTGAAGATAAAAGTGACCAAGCCCGGATACCCATACAATGAAGGTGAGTTTGTTCGAGTTATAGATAATGAGCCGATTGAAATAACTTAATGTAAGTAAATCTAACGCACTTAGTTTTAGCGAAACGCTGAACTAAGTGCATTATTGTTTGTGCTCTATATTAGAATTTCCGTTTAATTGATTCAAATAGTCATTAACGTTTTCTAGATTAACTTCAAGCGTTTCAGTCATTTCATATTCAGGTATTTCATGGCCATAATAGTTTTCATACAGTCGTTCCACGATTAATTGTCCCCATACAAATTGGCTTTGTGAAATAGTACTGTTAATTTGATTATTTTGTACACCGTCAATAATCATTGGTAAATCATCGAAGGTGACAGCTATTTTATCTTGGAGTCCTTTCGCTTTCCATACTGTTACGGCAGCAGGGCCAGAAAGTGAATCAATTCCAACTAATGCATCAAAGTCTGGATATTCTTCAATCATTTGTTCAATGTTAGTAATGGTTTTCGATGGGATACCTTCATTTGACTTTATTTCTATTATGTTAATCTCAGGGTACTGCTTAAGTGTATTTTTGACACCCTCTATTCTTGAGTTAAGATTCAGCATTGTTGATAATCCTGTACTTATAATAAGGTCACCATGATAATCTAGGAGACGAGCAACAACCTCACCTAAATGTTCGCCAGCAGCTAAATTATCTGTGCCAATATAGGAAAGGCGCTTACTTTCAGGTGCATCCGTATCAAAACAAATAACAGGAATTCCTTCTAGTACAGCTTTATTAATGAATGGAGTGAGAGCGGCAGAATCGGTAGGGCCGATTGCAATTCCATCGACTCCTTGCTGGATGAAGTGCTCAATGATTTGAATTTGTGATTCGACATTAGCAGTTGAAGGAGCGCGTATAAGGACTTCGACTCCCATTGCTTCTGCAGTTTCCTTAGCACTAACTGTTACTGCTTCAAAGAAAGAGTGAGCGACAGGATAGATGATAGCAAAGGTAATGGTATCTCTTTCTTCAAGCTGCACATTCGTTTCGTCAGGAAATAGTTCAGGCTCATCTGTTGTGATGATATGACAGGCACTAGCACTAAAAAGAAATAATGAACAAATGATCATTACGGATAGTTTCAATGACGATAGCCTCCTTTGTCATAGAAGCGAAGTTGATAAAAAAAGCGCTGTGTTTTGCTCAAATGCTCGTAACGACTTCAAACGATGCTTTTCAGCAGGTCGCTTTAATTCAGCTTCATTAAACTTTGTCGTTTAAATTCTCGTGTAGTCATAGTTGTGATGCGCTTAAACATATTACAAAAATAATGGGAATCACTATAACCGACTTTTAATGCGATTTCATAGGTTTTCTCATTTGTAGTAATAAGCAACTCTTTCGCTTTTTCAATTCGGATAAAAGTTAAATATTCCTTTATTGTTTGTCCTTCTTCTTGACTAAAAATGTGACTAAAATAAGCTGGACTAACATTGACTACGTCTGCAATTTTTTGCAGAGACAGTTGAGAATCTGCGTAATGCTCTTTCATAAACTCTTTCGCTTTTTGAATAAGAGGGTAATTTTTACTTTTGAGTTGATTCCGTAGTTGAATCACTTCTGTTAGAATAGATGTCATATAACTTGCTAGCTGTGAAGAATCATGAATGGATTGATTAAGCTCAATTTGTTGGATTGAAGAAACGAAATGATCATTAGAGTTGTTGCTTAGACTCTTCAAGTAATCCGTAACAGTTGCCGTGAATTCCATTAGAAAGTAATAATATATAAATGAATGACTCTCGCTTTTTCGATTTAGTTCCTTTATGAGCCCTCTACATAATGGTGTGATTTCCTCAGTCTGACCATATGATAAGAATTGCTTCATTTCAGTTCTGTTAAAAAATGATTGTATGCCCGTTATCGGGAGAGGTGCATAAAAGCTTCGATTGTTATGCACTTGCGCATAGGCTTCTTGATAAGAGGTGGGAATGTCTTGAATACGGTCCTTAACTGTTCCCATTCCGAATATATTTCCTGAAGATGATTTCAAGGCTTCTTTAATATGTTGTATTTGTTTCGTTATGATTTGTTTAGAATTGGCTTTTATAATGTAAACAGTCTCTTTGCCATTACGTTGAAATTGAATGATTGAAAACGAAGGTATAGAATGTATGAGTGGGTGCAATTTTTGTTGTAATTCAATCATAACAACAACGTAATAACTGGCAATTAGTTGAATGTTCAATTTATCTGCTTCTTTAATAGCATTTGTAGTGGAATACATTCCTTCACATAAATCTAATAAAAATTGATTTTTAGTCAGATTTTCGTTTTCAGTTGCTTTATTTTGTAATTCATTTAATTTGTCTCTTTCTTTCTTTTCTAAATCGATTTGCTTTGATAATTTTAATAGCACGTCTAATAAATCAGTAGCATTTAGTGGTTTTAAACAATACTCGGTAATTTGGATTCGTAAAGCTTCTCGTGCATATTCAAATTCATCATGGCCACTGAGAATAATAATTTTTGTATAAGGTAACTTATTACGTAATATCCGACTTAACTCCAGACCATCCATAAAGGGCATTTTAATATCAGTTATGACAATATCAGGTTGCTCTTGTTCAATTAAGGGAAGAGCCATTTCACCATCGGGCGCATCTCCACAAAATAGGAACCCATTATTCTCCCAATCCATACAATGTCTAATCCCTTCCCGCACTTCGATTTCATCATCGACTAAAAATACTTTTTTCATAAATCTCACCTCTCCATTGGAATAGTTAAATGAATAGTAGTGCCCATGCCATATACACTATCAATCTCAATACCATATGGCTCACCATAATAGAGTCGAATTCGCTCTTGAACGTTGTACATTCCATATCCACCTTTTGCAGTTTGTACGGGCTCATTTGCTAATAAACAGCGTCTGATTTCGGCTAATTTCTTCTCTTCGATGCCGAGACCATTGTCCGTTATGCGAAAACAGATGTGCTTGTTTGAATCGAAATCACCAATGATGTGGATAAAACCTTTTCCTCTTTTGTTTTTTATTCCATGGTAGATAGCATTTTCAATTAATGGTTGCAGTGTAAGCTTGTGAATAATAAATGGCTCAATCTCTTTATTTATCGTAAATTGTATATCTAAAATATCGCGATACCTTATTTTTTGAATGACTAAGTAGTTTTTCACGTGACTAATCTCCTGTTCAATCGTGATTAAATCTTTCCCTTTATTTAAAGATATTCGAAAAAAATGAGACAATGCTTTCGTAATGGTCATAACGTCTTTCTCTTTTTTAGCTTCAGCCATCCAAATAATTGTATCTAGAGTATTGTAGAGAAAATGAGGGTTAATTTGAGCTTGTAGTGCTCGTAGCTCGGCCATTTTTAATTGTTTTTCTTTATTTATACTTGTTTCTAGAAGTGCTTTAATTTTTTCAATCATTCTATTAAATGATTGACCAAGCTCTGAAATTTCATCAAAGCTATGATTTTCTACTTTCACCGTCAAATCACCATTAGAAGCTAATTTAATCTTATCTTTTAAATGGCTGATCGGTCTAATGAGTCTCGAAGTAATGAATATGTAGAGCGAAATCGTAAAAATAATACTACTGACAACTGTTAACATAATTAAGTTTCGAATACTATTTGCTTCCTTTAATATTTCCTTTTCTGGAACTACACCAAAAATGAGCCAACCTGTCGTATCAGATTCATGCGACGTGATGAGTACAGATTGATCCGATTCAGCTTCGTGAAAAATATTATTGAAATCGGTTTCACTACGAAGATTTTGAGTATATAAATCATTGTGATAAATCGTAAAAGGAAAGTTCTCATGATTTGACTGAATAAAAAATAGACCATTTTGTTCTAATGAAGCTTCTTCTAAGAGGGAAAGGATAACGGTATGATCGACAATAATATTCATATATCCAACCGTTTCATGAGTAATATCCCAGATAATAGGTTGAGTAATAGAGATGACTGTTTCCGAATTAAATTCTGTCAGCTCCATAATTGGTTGGGTAGTATGTCGGATCACATCTATTTCTTCATTTATAGTAGAAGAAATGTGATTGGTATGTAATCCTTTACTTTCACTTAATGCTTTTCCACTTTGGTTTATTATCGTAATTTCAAGAATATGGCGACTCATTGGAATAATCTCGCGATAGGTCGTAAACATATTCAAAATGGATTTGGCATCCTCGTAATCATATTCATGCCAGTCATCCATCAAAAAACGTATCGTATTCTCCTGTTTACCAATTTCGGTGAACCTCATTATATTTTGAAAAATTCCATCAATTTCTTGACTGAGCTGTGTACCTTTTAGCTGAGACTTCGAAATGGCATTTTCAGAAATAATATTCATCGCTTTCTGGTAAGAGATCATACCTACAAATACTAACGGGATAACGGTTAAGACAATAAACATAATAAGAAATTTAGTCCGCAAACTAGAAACGAATAAATGCTTCATGCTCATAATAGTTCTCACCACATTTAATTTTGTAAGCGCTTTAAAGAGTATTTTATATCATTAGTAATTAAATTGAAATCTTTTTTTTGTAACTAGCTCAATCTCGACGGATTGGGTGAGGATTTGCTTTTATTCTTGTTTTTATTCCATCATTTTATAGACAAAATCTGCGTAATTTAGCGATTGTTTTATCATGGGGTAGCACATGTATATGTCTATTTCGCAAGCTATCAAAAAAAAGTACAACAAGCTTTAAATAAATTACACAAAAAAGAAATAAGATCTGTGAGATTCAAAATAAAACAACATTTATTCAAAAATTCATTTATTAACTTCTAAATGAAAGCGTTTTATAATGACCGTACGCTAATTAAGTCAATTCGTTATTAGCGAAATATAAAGGGGGAAGGTCAATGTCAAAAGTCATTCGTACAAAATGGCTACTATTATTGGTTGTGCTAGTGTTAAGCTTTTTAGTTGCTTGTGGTGATGCTTCTGAAGTAGATCAGGAAGTGGAGGATGAGGTTGATAATGGTGATGAGGTTGAAGAGGAAGCAAATCAGTCAGAGAAATCGGATTCTCTCGTCATTGGGTTTTCTCAAGTGGGCGCTGAAAGTGAGTGGCGGACAGCAAATACACAATCGATTCAAGATGCAATTGCAGATGCAGGACATGATTTACAGTTTTCCGATGCGCAGCAGCAGCAACAAAATCAAATCATGGCGATACGCTCCTTTATTTCACAAGGTGTAGATGCGATTGTTTTCTCACCGGTTGTTGAGACAGGGTTTGAGACTGTATTACAAGAAGCAAAGGACGCTGAGATTCCTGTATTCCTAGTGGACCGTGCGGTAGATATTGATGATGACTCGATGTGGGTAACGTTCTTAGGCTCAGACTTTGTAGAAGAAGGTAGAAAAGCTGGTAGATGGCTCGTAGACGAGTTAGCAGATGTTGAAGGTGACATTAATATAGTTGAGCTACAAGGAACTGTAGGCTCAGCACCGGCAATTGATCGAAAAGAAGGGTTTGAAGAAATTATTGCTGATCATCCACAATTGACAATCACACAATCACAAACAGGTAATTTTACTAGAACAGAAGGCAAAGAAGTAATGGAAGCTTTCTTACGTTCAGATGGTGATAACATTGATGTTTTATATGCTCATAATGATGATATGGCGATAGGTGCGATTCAAGCTATTGAAGAATATGGCCTTAAGCCTGCTGAGGATATTATCGTTATTGGCGTTGATGCAGTAAAGGGTGCATTTGAAGCGATGGTCGCTGGGAAGATGAACGTAACCATTGAATGTAATCCACAGTTTGGGCCGCAACTTGTTGAGTTAATTGAAGCGCATTTTGCTGGTGAAGAATTACCGAAGAGAATAGCAGTAGAAGAAGATATGTATACAATGGATCAGGCTGCTGATCTAATTGATTCAAGAACGTATTAATAGAAAAAAATAAGCCACTTGATCCCAGTGAGGAAAGAAAGTGGCTTATAACATGCTGATCGTTATTAAGCTGACTGGAGGTGGAGTAGTATGAGTGATGAGAAACCGATTTTAACTATGGAAGGAATAACAAAAGAATTTCCAGGTGTAAAAGCGCTATCGAATGTCGCGTTTCGATTATTTCCAGGTGAAGTACATGCATTAATGGGTGAAAATGGTGCAGGGAAATCGACGTTAATTAAAGTATTAACAGGTGTATATACGTACGATCAAGGCATCATTTTACTTGAAGATAATGAATTGCATGTAACGAGTCCGATTCACTCTCAAGAAGTAGGGATTAGTACAGTGTATCAAGAGGTTAATTTATGCCCTAATCTCTCTGTTGTTGAAAATATTTTCATAGGTCGTGAGTTGTTAAAGCGTGGGAGAATTGACTGGAAGACAATGAAAGTCAAATCTGAACAAATATTGAAACGTCTCGATTTAACGATTGATGTGACAAAGGAGCTATCATCATATTCCGTTGCAATTCAACAAATGATTGCGATTGCGCGAGCTCTTAATATTTCATGTAAAGTTCTTATTTTGGATGAGCCTACATCGAGCTTGGATTTAAATGAGGTACAGCAATTGTTTAATGTAATGAGAAAGCTCAGACAAGAGGGCATGGCGATTATTTTTATTAGCCATTTCTTAGATCAGATCTATGAAATAGCAGATCGAATGACAGTATTGAGAAATGGTCAATTGATTGGTGAGTATTTAACTTATGAGTTACCACGGTTTAAATTAGTGGAGAAGATGATTGGCACTGAAAAAGAGCAGCTTGATGCTAAGCTCGAGAAAGAATCACAGACTCATATTGAACAAGAGCATCCTGTCTTTTTAAAGGTAGTGAATGGCTCTAAAAAAGGGAGTATTCAACCATTTCATTTGACATTGCATTCTAATGAAATCGTCGGTTTTGCAGGATTGTTAGGTTCAGGGCGAACCGAAATAGCCCGATTATTATTCGGAGCAGATAAATTAGACGATGGAGAAATGTATATACGTGGTCAAAAGGTCGATTTTTCCTCACCTAAGCAAGCAATTAAACAGCGCATTGCCTTTTGTTCAGAAAATCGAAAAGCAGATGGGATTATCCCGGAATTAACCGTTAGAGAAAACATGATCTTAGCTATTCAAGGTGTCTATGGGTGGTTTTCATTTATCCAAAAAAAGAAGCAAATAGAGTTAGCTGATCAATATATCGAATTGTTAAACATAAACCCTCGAAATCCAGAACAGTTGATCAAAAATTTAAGCGGTGGCAATCAACAGAAGGTCTTATTAGCACGCTGGCTTATGACAAACCCAGATTTACTGATTTTAGACGAACCAACTAGAGGGATTGATGTAGGTGCGAAAGCTGAAATAGAAAAGTTAATGATTCGTCTGAGTGAGGAAGGGAAATCCATTGTTTTCATTTCTGCTGAACTTGAAGAAGTGATTAGATGTAGTAGACGAGTCATTGTGTTGAGAGATCGTGAAAAGGTGTCTGAATGGGTCAATGAAGGGCAATTGGATCAGTCACATATTATGGAGGAAATGGCAGGTGGAAATGGATGATGAGATCAAAGCTGTTTTGGCCACTTGTTATGCTTGGCCTCATTTTACTTTTTAATTTAGTGATTAATCCAAGCTTTTTTATTATTGAAGTGAGAAATGGGCATTTGACTGGTAGTTTAATTAACATTTTAAACCGTGGTGCACCATTAATCCTTATTTCAATTGGCATGACGCTTGTCATCGCCACAAAAGGGATTGACTTAGGGGTAGGATCAGTTATTGCCATGTCAGGGGCAATTGCTGCAACTGTTGTCGGAGGGAGCTTTGGGGCATCAACGGACAGTTTAACACCTCTTTTTCTAGCGATCTTGTTTGCACTGCTATTGGCGGTTGTGACGGGACTTTGGAATGGATTATTAATTTCTAGGCTAGGCATTCAACCGATTGTAGCGACATTAATTCTAATGGTAGCCGGTAGAGGAATTGCCCAACTTATCACTAATGGACAGATTACAACTGTGTATTATTCTCCGTATTCATTTATAGGAGGAGGGTATTTATTGATGTTACCTTTCTCGATTTTTATCGTTCTATTTGTTCTATTCATTGCAATGTATCTGACTCGAAAAACCGCTATCGGATTATTTATTGAATCAGTAGGTGGAAATCCGACTGCGAGCCGCTTAGCAGGTATCCAATCAAAAAATGTCATCTTAATGGTTTACATGTTTTGTGGATTATGTGCTGGAATTGCAGGATTGATATTGAGCTCGAATGTCATGAGTGCAGATGGAAACAATGCAGGCTTATGGTATGAACTTGATGCGATTTTAGCAGTCGTTATCGGCGGTACTTCATTAATGGGAGGAAGGTTCTATTTAATGGGGACAGTGATCGGTGCCCTTATTATTCAAAGCTTAACAACAACGATTTATTCAATTGGGGTTCCAGCAGATATTATTTTAGTTGTAAAAGCTTTAGTCGTCTTACTCGTTTGCCTTCTTCAATCCCCACAATTTAGAAAGAAAATATCGAGTGTGTTCTCTCGTAATAAGCCTATGAAGGAAAAGGGGAAAGGAGTGACAATGACTTGAATCTATTACACATAAATAAACGGCTTATTCCGGTGTTTATTACAATTGGTCTTTTTTTACTTATGTATGTATTTGGATTAGTGAGATATGATAACTTTTCGTCACCGCAAGTGTTTCTTAATTTATTTGTCGATAATGCTTTTTTGATTATTGTGGCGGTTGGAATGACATTTGTTATCTTATCTGGTGGAATTGATTTATCAGTTGGATCGGTCATTGCTTTGACGAGCATGGTCGTTGCTAGTTTGCTTGTTCAAGGAGTGCCTGTTTGGTTAGTCATTCCTATAGCCCTATTAGTCGGTCCTGTGCTGGGATTCTTAATGGGCTGTTGTATTCATTATTTTCAATTACAGCCTTTCATCGTAACACTGGCAGGGATGTTTTTAGCAAGAGGGTTAAGCTTTGTAATAAGTGTGCAAACGATTACGATCGATCATGATTTCTTTAAATACATGGCGAGTACAAGAATCTATGTAGGTGATTATTTTCTTTCTTACAGTGTCCTTATCGCTTTGATTGTTGTTGTAGCAGCTATTTTTATTGCTCACTATACAAAGTTTGGTCGTAATGTTTATGCGATTGGAGGAAGTGAGCAGTCTGCAATGTTAATGGGGCTTCCGGTTGGGAGAACAAAAATCATGGTTTATACATTAAGTGGCTTTACAGCTTCATTAGCAGGAATTGTTTTCACCTTTTATATGTTATCAGGCTATGGCTTACATGCTAATGGGTTTGAATTAAATGCAATAGCTGCTGTCGTTATTGGTGGGACTTTATTAACCGGTGGAGTTGGATATGTTGCCGGAAGTGTTGTAGGTGTTCTTATTTTGGGGACGATTCAATCACTTATTGTTTTTGAAGGGTCACTTAGTGCCTGGTGGACGCGAATTGCGATTGGATTATTACTGCTTTTATTCATTGTCCTTCAACGTATCATCGTTATGAGGACTGATCATAAGAAAGAAACAGTTTCAGCTCATTAGTTTTTGAAGGGGGTGTGAGTAATCGTACGGAAGAAGGTTATGTTTAAAGGGCATTGAAAAAGTTTGGTTTTAATCTTTAAGGTGACCTTTTATGTCTATGTATAGTAAAGAATTTTGAAGGAGGAAAAATATGAATCGAATAATGAAGCAAAAGTGGTTGTCTATTAGTTTAATCGTTCTATTGCTATTCCCTTCTATGATAAACCCAGCACCAATTCTAGCAAATACAGAAGAAGATTCGTTAATCCTACATTACAATATGTCTTCATATGCGGAAGAAGATGGGGTTATAAAAGTAAGGGATGTATCAGAAAGTGGACAACAATTTGACGGTCTATTTAAAAACCCTGAAAATGGTCAAATTCTTCATAATGAAGAAGGGGGATTTGTTTCGTTTAATGGAGGAGGAACGAATTCGAATAGTGGATATATTGAAATTCCTAAAAGTCCTGAAGGTGAGGATTTTCTTGAAGGAGTAGAGGATGTAACAATTTCTGCGCTAGTGAATTGGGAAAATGATGGTCAAAACCGTTGGATCTTTGGGCTGGGGAAAGTATCGGATGATATCGAAAATGGTAACGCTTACTTTTTTGCGACACCGAGACATGGAATTGAAAATAGCAATGTAGCAGCAACTGGTATTTCAGAGGCTGGTTGGAGGAATGAAACGTTAATGAGAAGCAACGAAGGCTTGAGATCTAATAGCTGGGAAGTCGTTACCGTTGTGTTCTCAGGCTCTGAGGATACATTAAGTTTATTTGTTAATGGTGAGGAAGTCGCGTCCGGATCAGCACAAGGCAAGCAATTAGCGAATATTATTGATGACAGTGCTTCATTTTCAGGCTTTATCGGAAAATCTATTTTTGAAAATGATCCTTATTTTAAAGGAGTGATTGGAGATTTTCGTGTGTATGACGAAGCTCTATCAAACGTACAAATAGAGGAGCTTTATACAAATACATTGGCTCAAATAACCTCTATTCATGAACTTGTTTTGCAAGATGCTTACGAATCTCTAGATTTAATACCGTATCTTTCAGATCAAGATGAGGATTTAGACCATGTCACTCGTCATGTATCATTACCTACTCTAGGTAAGCATGGTGTTGAGATTGATTGGGAGTCTAGTCATCCTGATGTTCTTTCTCACAATGGGGCTGTAACTCGTCCAAGTGCTGAGGATGGGGATACGATGATTGATTTATCTGCAACTCTTCATTATGAAGGGTTATCGGTTACAAAGACATTTACAGTTATTGTCCTTCAAGAGTGGACAGATGTATATAAGGTTCAATCTGATGCAAATGCTATTTCTATTTATAATCAAGAGAAAGTGAAAGGGAATCTTCATTTACCAATTGAGGGTGAGCACGGTTCAAAGATTACGTGGGAGTCTTCACACCCATCTATTATTAAAGGAACAGAAGAAGCTGAAGGGCAATTAGAACAATTAGGGTGGGTAACTAGACAAAGTGAAGATGTAGCAGTTACGTTAACGGCTACAATCGCATTAGATGACGTATTTGAACAACGAGAGTTTGAAGTGAATGTATTAAAAGATCCTGGTGAAGTCGAGTATGATGCTTATTTCTTTTCTTATTTTACCGGCGAATATGAAGGTGGGGAAGAAATCTCCTTTGCAACTGCAGAAGACCCTTTAATGTGGAGAGCATTGAACAATGGACAATCGGTTATACAGTCGACAATGGGTGAAGAAGGATTACGTGATCCGTTTATCATTCGATCCCCAGAAGGCGATAAGTTTTATATGCTTGCAACAGATTTGAAAATGGGAGAAAGTACGAACTTTGATCAAGCACAAATAACAGGTAGTCACTATTTAATGATCTGGGAGTCAGATGACTTAGTGAATTGGAGTGAGCAACGCATGGTGAAAGTCGCTCCAGAAAAAGGTGGTAACACTTGGGCTCCAGAGGCTTTTTATGATCCGAATACAGGTGATTATGTTGTATTTTGGGCTTCGTCAATGAAAAATGAAGATACGTATGGCGATTACCCTAATGGAAGACCTGCAGGTCAATATAATGTGATGTATTATGCTACGACCCGTGACTTTCACACCTTTTCAGAGCCGAAAGTTTTTATAGATGACGGCTTTCCAACGATTGATACGACCTTTATTGAGCATGATGATACACTGTACCGATTTACAAAAAGTGAAGTGAATTATAGGGTGTATTATGAGAAGGCACCACATATTTTCTATGATGCAGATGGTATTGAAGATAATGGCTTTCAGTTTGAATTAATTGAAGGTACTCGTGATGGGAACCGAGGCTTAATTGGCCATCAAGGGAATAATGAAGGACAAACAGTTTTTAAAGATATTCATGAAGATAAGTGGTATTTGTTTTTAGATTCATGGCCTTACCATGTACGTTGGTCAGATAATTTAGAAGATGGTCAGCAGTTTGTCGACAATTTATTACCTTCATCAGATTATGCTTTACCACCAGGCCCGAGACATGGAACGGTTATCCCGATTACTCGTGATGAGTATAACCGTGTACAGGAACATTATGCAATACCAGGTCCTACTCCAGTCGAAGAGCCTGTCGTTCGATATTCGTTTGATCCGAATGATGTAGAAGGGACAATAGTTAGGGATGTCTCAGGGAATGGTTTTGATGCAAGTTTACAAGGTGGAGCAACTATTACAACAAATGAGACAATTGGGTCTTCGTCTGGAGCTGTTGAGTTAGATGGAGATACTGGGTATGTTGAGTTACCTGAAAATCTGATACAAGATTTGAATTTAGAAAGTATGACGATGTCAACTTGGGTAAAGGTAAAGGAAAACAAAGCGAATCAACGCATTTTTGACTTTGCTTCAGATACTGGACGAATTGTAAACCGAAATACTATGTATTTAAGTACACAGGGAGATTCAAATCAGTTAGAGTTTGCCGTTGTCACGCCTTTTACAGAGAAGTTCAGTAATGAGCAGACACCATTAGCAAATAGTTATAAATATGCGCTCAACGCACAGCGTTTATCAACAAGTCAATGGCAGCATGTAGCGATTACAATTGACGGCTTTGATGCTGTTCTTTATGTGAACGGAGAAGAGGTATCTAGAAGCTCTACATTTAATGTTGAGCCAAGAATGCTAATGGAAACGAAAATGAATTATTTAGGTAAGTCAAGGCTAGATACACATCCGTATTTTAACGGTTTATTCGATGAGTTTCATATTTACAACCGAGCATTATCAAGCGAAGAGGTTATTCAGTTGGCAGACGAAGATGGGTCAATTCCAATTGAAGAGCCGGAGTCTAATTTAATTTTACATTATGATATGGCTGATATTAATGAAACGACGGTTCCTGATCAAACTGGCTCGTTTAATGGACAATGGGTCAACCGAGAGCGTGGAGATTGGATTCAAGGAAATCAAGCCGGCGCAATAAACTTTGAAGGAGGAGATGTACAGTCTTACATTGAGCTTCCTGTAGGGGTATTAGATGGTTTAGATAGTGTGACTGTTTCATCATTAGTGAATTGGAAAGGTGATCGAGAAGCAGAGTGGATCTTTGCCTTAGGTCAGGATGATCAGAAATATTTGTTTACGACACCGAGCCGAAATTCAGGTGATCGAGAAGCACGGGTCGGATTAGGGGTCACTAGCTGGCAAAATGAAGCGCATGCTAATGCGACAACTGGACCATTAACAGCTAATGAATGGAAGCTAGTGACTGCAGTAATGGACGGTGAGGAAGAATCGCTTACATTGTATATCGATGGTGAAGAGGTAGCTTCTGGTTCAACAAATGGCTATACGATAGAGGAGATTGCAAATACTTCCGGGCCAAGTGGGTTTATTGGTCGATCATTCTATAGTAGTGATCCTTATTTTGGAGGAATGATAGCCGAATTCCAAATCTATGATGGTGCGCTATCGCCTGATGATGTGGAGAAATTAAGTGTAGAATCAGCAGCTAAAGCAGAAGATTTAAAAGGGTTTTTAGTGGAACATGTCGCTAATCAAATCGGCTTTAGTGACATTTTAGCAAATAATTTAAATGAAGAAGAAGTCATGTATTCTTTATCTCTTCCTAGTGAAGGTGCATATGGTATGACTTTTAAATGGGAGTCTAATGATTCTTCAATTATAACTAATGAAGGATTTGTGAGTAGACCTTCTTATGAAGAGGGAGATAAAGAGGTGACACTTACATTAACGGTCTCTGATGGAGTTCAATCTGTTGAAAAGAAGTTTACAGTAAGGGTCTTACATTTGCCTAGTGAATATGAAGAGCTAATTGAAGATGCTAGAGCTCTATACATTCATCATATTAGAGACGTACGAGGTCATCTCACATTACCGACAAGTGGTGAAAATGGATCGGAAATGACTTGGCATTCAGAAAATCCTGAGATCATTTCTGAATCAGGGGAAGTCACTCGTCCAGCACACGGAGAAGGTGATCAGCAAGTAAAACTCATAGCAACGATTACGAAAGGTGAAGAAGTGATTAAGAAAGGGTTCCTAGCTACAGTTAAGGAGCTGCCTGAACAGAAGGAATTAGAAGGCTATTTGTTCAGTTATATGAAGGGAGAAGGACGATCTGATGGCGAGCAAATATACTTTGCTTTAAGCGAAGGAAACGATCCCCTACATTATAATGATTTGAACGATGATCAACCTGTTATTACTTCACAGTTAGGAGATCAAGGAGTACGTGATCCGTTTATCATTCGTGCACCAGAAGGTGATCGCTTCTATATGATCGCAACTGATTTAAGAATCTATGGAAATTGGGATTGGCATGGAGCACAAACGAATGGTAGTCGTTCTATTATGGTTTGGGAATCAAACGACTTAATTAATTGGTCAGAACAACGGAAGGTTGAAGTTGCCCCTCCTGAAGCTGGAAATACATGGGCACCTGAAATATTTTATGATGATGAAAAAGGAGAATATGTGATCTTCTGGGCCTCGAAGTTATATGAAGATGAAGCACATCGACAAACGGGTGCAACTCACAATCGAATGATGTATACGACAACGAGAGATTTTTATACGTTTAGTGATCCTAACATTTACATTGATCGAGGATACTCGATTATTGATACGACTATGATTGAGCATGATGGGCAAATATATCGTTTTTCTAAAGATGAACGAAACAATTCCAACCAAGCTCCTAATGGAAAATATATTTTCCAGGAAGTTGGCGATTCGATCTTTGATTCGGATTTTGACATGATTAGAGAAGGGGTGGGACGTCCTGATGTTGGGCATACGGAAGGGCCAATCATTTTCAAATCGAATGAAGAAGAGAAGTGGTATTTATTTGTTGATGAGTTTGGCGGTAGAGGATATGTACCTTTAGAATCAACAGATTTAGACTCGGGTGAATGGTCTGTACCAAGTAGCTATACATTCCCAGCAAATGCACGTCATGGATCAGTATTACCAATTACTAGTTCAGAATATGAGAATTTACAAGCGACATTACCACGTATTCAAGAATCAAATGATGTAGCAGTTACGAGCATTGAGCTTGACGAAAGTGATGTAACATTAAATGTGGGGGAAGAAGTTTCATTACATGCAAATATCTATCCAACAAATGCAACCAATCAACAGGTTGTTTGGACTTCGAATGATCCAGCTATTGTTGAGATTAATAACGAAGGTGAAATGATTGGTCTTGAAGTTGGAACAGCTACTATAACAGTAACAACAGTGGATGGTGCATTAATGGCGATGGCCTTTGTTCATGTCATTGAGCAATCAGGAGAAGAGCCGCCGCCAGGAGGAGAAGAGCCGCCGCCAGGAGGAGAAGAGCCGCCACCAGGAGGAGAAGAGCCGCCACCAGGAGGAGAAGAGCCGCCACCAGGAGGAGAAGAGCCGCCGCCAGGAGGAGAAGAGCCGCCGCCAGGAGGAGAAGAGCCGCCGCCAGGAGGAGAAGAGCCGCCGCCAGGAGGAGAAGAGCCGCCGCCAGGAGGAGAAGAGCCGCCGCCAGGAGGAGAAGAGCCGCCACCAGGAGGAGAAGAGCCGCCACCAGGAGGAGAAGAGCCACCACCAGGAGGAGATCGTAAAGGTCCTCTTCCAGATACGGCAACTAATTTATATCAGTTCCTATTAATTGGAACCTTATTATTGTTCGTTGGTGGTATTGCCTACTTATATAAAAGAAGAAAACAAGAGCAATAAAGACTAAGGTTATGCGTTTAATGAGTAAAAGTAGAGCTTGGATTTTATTCCAAGCTCTACAGATATATTCTAGTTCTTAATAGATTTAAGTGTAACGACTACGATTTCAGGACGATTAAATAGACGTAATGGAATCACGCTATTTCCAAGACCTCTATTGACAATCATTGTCGTATCGTTTAGTACGTGTTCTCCAGAAGTATATTTCGGTAAGAAGCCTTGATTAGGAGCAACCAGCCCCCCAATAAAAGGAATTCTCATTTGTCCACCATGTGCATGCCCGGATAAAACTAAATCAAAGTCATATGCCGAATAAAGCGGTAGCATTTCTGGACGATGAGCTAATAAAATTTGAAAATGCTTTGCCTCGAGTTCAGTAATAGCTTCTAAAATAAACATTTCTGTGATAATACGCTCTGAATCATGCCCCTTAGCGTGTGCTGGATCATCAATACCAATCATTTGAATAACATCCTGATTATTTATCAGTTCAACAACTGAATTCCTCATTACATGAACACCCATATTGACTAAGGAATTCTCTAATTCTTCAAAATTGCCAGCCCACCATTCGTGGTTTCCTGTTACAAAATAAGTAGGAGCTATTTGCACTAATTCCTCCATTAATAGGAGACTAGGTGTGTTATTATCCTTTTTTGAATCAACTAAATCTCCTGTAAATACAATTAAATCTGGATTTGTATGATTGACTTTTTTGAGTAAAACTTGTTGGTCATTTGAAAAGTTTTTATTGTGAAGGTCTGATAATTGGACAATGGTAAATTCGTTAAAGCCGATCGGGATTTGTTCAGACTGAACCTGGATTTCTGTAACGACAAGGGAGTTGTTTTGAGAATGGAAGAAAATAATGAATAAACAAAGTACGCTAATGATTAGAAAAAAAATAAACAATCGACTCTTTTTCAATTTCTCACCTCACTATAAAATAATATTTATTATAAAGAAAAATCATTATCCTTTCAATTACATGTTTTATAGTATGATTGATTGACAAATAAATAAGATAGCGCTTACTATAAAGAGTAACAACGTTGTTAGTGTGGAGGTTGGGATAACCTATTTATGTAGTAAAACGACTATAAAATGCATTAAAAGAAAGGAGGGATCGATGTAAGTGCAGAATATACATATTGTTGGAGATTCAACCGTTTCTAGCTATGAGGAAAAGAATAGACCTCAAGCTGGCTGGGGAGAGATGTTACAAGAGCTTCTTCCTCTCTCTATAAAAGTTTATAATCATGCTGCTTCTGGTCGAAGCTCAAAAAGCTTTAAGGATGAAGGAAGGTTAGAAGCATTTGCTCATAGCCTGAATAAAGGAGACCTACTTCTAATTCAGTTTGGTCACAATGACGAAAAAGAGGATCAACAAAGGCGGACAGAGCCATACACGACATTTCAAGCTTATTTAGCAAAATATATTGAAGAAGCGAGAAAGAATGAAGCGATCCCGATATTAATGACTCCTGTTGAGCGAAGACACTTCAATGAAGATGGTTTGTTATTGGACACTCATGGTGAGTATCCTGTTGCTATTAAAAAGCTATCTACTAAGCTAAATACACCATTAATAGACTTAACAGAGCAAACACGTAAGCTGCTTAAAAGACTAGGTCCAGCAGAATCTAAGCGTTTATTTCTTTGGTTAGAGCGAGGAGAACATCCTAATTACAAGGAAGGCATCCAAGATGATACACATTTCTGTGAATTTGGAGCAAGGGAAATCGCAATGATTGTGTGCAAACAATTACATACTTTAAAATTAATAGAGATTATGAAGAATGAGGAGGAATTGAAATGACGGTAGGAGCATTAGCCCATTTATTTGGAACATACACGTATAAAGAAATGGCTCAAACATTAGGTGAATATAGGATTAATCATGTGCAATTAGCTATTTGGAAAGCATTTAATGACTATGATTTTACAAAGCCTGGAGTATTAAACCCTGGACTCGTTCGAAATATAAAAAAAGAATTTGACAAAAACGAAGTGGATATCTCTATTATTGCATCCTATTTACATTTATTTGATGAAAATGAAGTCGCTCATCAAACTTTCATACAACGATATAAAGAATTGATTCGCTATGCATCAATGTTTGGTGCACCTATGATTGCTACTGAAGTAGGAAGACCTCAACCGAATGGGGACTATGAAAAGGATTGGGATAAGCTCTATCATTCTTTAGTTGAATTAGTTAGGGAAGCTGAGCAATGGGGAATCATTGTAGGGCTTGAGGCTGCACATGGTCATTTAATAGGTTCAGCACGAACGTTAAAACAAATGCTAGATGAATTAAATAGCTCTCAAGTTGGTGTTGTTCTTGATCCGGGGAACTTATTAACACAAGAAAACTATCAAAAACAAGATGAAGTGATTGAAGAAGCGTTTGAATTATTAGGAAAGCATATAGTTGCTTGTCATGCGAAGGATCGCCTCCTGGACGCGCAAGGTATTTTGCGAGAAACATCACCAGGATTAGGGTTGTTAAATTATGATTTATTTATGCAGCGATTGCATCAGTACAAACCAGAATGTCACATTATCATTGAGCATACAGAGCCAGAGGATATGTATAGAGTGATTCAATTTATCGAACAAAAACGAGTACAGTTTGCCAAATAATCTTGTTAGGTCTATTTCTAGTTAATCCTAGGAGTAGGCTTTCCTTCTTCTTCTTCCAATTAAACTCAAAAACATCTATCATTCAATTGGTTTGAATGTGTTATAATAATCTACATATTATGTAAAAAACTTGTTACTCGCGTAAATGTAAACCCTTACAAATAAAAAGGTGAAGGGAGGGAATCATTTGAAAAACCAAAGCTTATTAACAAAACTTATCGTATTTGCAAGTATCGTTAGTGTCATTCCCGTTATTATCGTAGGTGTTTTTTCATATGTGCAATCATCAAAACATATTCAAGAAAAAGTGAATCATGAAAAGGTACAAGTTATAAGGCAAATCCAATCTAATATAGAGCAGGTATTAGTAACGGTCCATCATAGTGTAAGTCGATCAATTGATTCCCCCTTAATGGAATCAGTTATTAGGCGTCCATTATTGGCTGAAGACTTTTCGATCTATCGTGAGTTACGCCAGGAATTGAGCAATTTAAGATCATATGATACGAAAGTAGATGAAGTGATTCTATTAAATTTACAAGAAGATTGGATTGTCGATTACACAGGAATCTCTAGGTTGAATGAGCACCCTGATCATGAACAATTTCTTTCCTATTTGGACTTAGAACATAATACGACTTGGATTTTGTTGGAGAATGAAGAGTTTACTGAACCGATCTTAGTTGGGGAATGTCCATATACAATAAGTTTAGTGAAGAAGCTCCCTCCTAAATTAAGTGAAAAATACGGCTTGGCTTTTACAAATATCCCTTCTTGTAGTTTAGCAGAGATGATCAACGTAGATGAACTGTCAGATGAAGTCATGATTACAAATGAAGAATATACGATTATCGTGCATCGTGATCCCAATTTGGTTGGTCAATCATTAGCCGATACTCATTACATTGATTCGCTAGAAGGATTTAATGAACGGTCAGGTCAATTTAATGTTTCTAATCAAGATGAGTCATATACGGTTACATATAATAAGTCTGATTTTAATGATTGGAATTATATTTCCTTCAACTCGATCGATGATTTAACGGAAGAAAGTAAAACGATTGGCTGGATTACGTTTTTCATGATTACGTTTATTATTTTAACTTGTAGTTTATATATATATATTATTAGCAAGAAATTATACTCTCCAGTTAATAAACTCGTGTCTTATATTGAAGGAAACTTGCCAGAACATACTAATAATAAGCGAAATGAGTTAGAATTGATTGAAGATCATATTAGTGAATTATTCTCATCTAAAACCAATTTGGAAGCTGAACTTAAGGAACATTCACAACAAATGAAATCGGTTTTTATTAATCAATTGTTTACGGGGCATTATAAAACGAGTGAAATTAATAAAAAATTAATAAGCTTTGAACTAGAAGATTTAGTTCAATCATGGGATCAAATGGTCGTTTGTACGATTCATATTGATAATCTTGAAAAAAACGATTATCAGTCACATGATTTGGAGAAGATCTCATTTGCAGTGAAAAATATTGTTGAAGAAACAGTACCAGCAGATAACCGCTTACCAACGGTTTGGATGGATCAAGTGCTTATTTTATTATTAGGGTTCTCAGACGAGCAAGTTCATAAAGATCAAATATATAATTTAACGGAAACGATCCAAATGAATATCCATCAAACGTTAAAAATATGTATTAGTATTGGTGTGAGTCGTTCATTTTCCGATATTAAGGCAGCGAAGAGAGGATATAAAGAAGGGATTGAAGCGTTAAAGCATAGAATGACGCTTGGAACAGGTGTTATTGTACACTTCTCGTCGATGTATTCTGGAAAGCAGGCAACCCTTTTCGATTATCCGAAAAGAGTTGAAGATGAGTTGCTCATAGCGATTAAATTAGGTGAAGAGAAGAAAGCGAACGAACAGTTACGAATATGGATGGAAAAAGTGTTTAAAAATGCTCAATCTCCACGAGAATACCAAATATATATGATGGAGCTTTTAAATAATTTATTATTGCTAAAGCAAGAAAGTCAAGTCAGCTTTGAGCAATTGGAAATATTCGATGTATCCTTATATGAAGAGCTACTACAATTAAATATGAGAGTCGAGATTGAAAGCTGGTTTCAAGATAGGTTGATTCAACCTTTAATTCAAATTTTCCAAAAGCGAAAGGAATCGCAGTTTCATAATCTTTCTGAGAAAATGATTGATATGATTCACCAACGTTATGGTGAGGAGATAACGTTAGAAGAATGTGCATCGCAGCTTCACTACAATGCCAACTATTTAAGTAGTGTGTTTAAGCAAGAAACGAATCATACATTTAGTGAATATTTATCGAATTACCGTTTTAAAAAGGCGAAGCAATGGTTAGTTGAAACATCTATGACAGTTAAGGAAATTGCTGATCAATTACAATATAAAAATTCGCAAAATTTTATACGGTCCTTTAAAAAACAAGAAGATATGACACCTGGTCAATATCGTAAGAAGTACCAAAATATTTCTTAGTGTAGGAATAGCAGTCCAATGAAAAGGTTGAGTGTTACCTTTCATTGGGCTTTTTCATTGTAGAAGACATAGTACAGCGTATATTGTAGTAGCATTTTAAATGAAGGTATTGGTTTTTGTATGATGTATATATCCTCAATAATCATTAGATCAGATAGATGAAAAGGACTAGTGTTGCAGTGATGTAAGTGCTTACATAATGAGATGGTGATTATATGAATCATATTCTTTTTCGACTATGATCATCAGTAACAACATGAACCGTATGATGATTTTATTATTTAAATGGAACGGATCATCATTACAACGTTGTTAAAATGATTGTCTGGAGGTGTAAAAAAAGAATTAAGTGCTTATGGATGAAGTCACGCTCAGGTAATATGTTTAGGGAAAACAGGGTTAGATGTGTGGTATGATCAAAAAAGAATATTAATTGGGGGTATACGAATGAAGATATCTAAGAAGTATATCGTAATGATTTGTACTTTTGCTCTTTTACTAATGATACTTGGTGCATGTAATAATGAAAGCGCTTCAAACGAGAGTGATACGCCTTCTGATAATACGGAAGATGAAGCTACGAGTAATGAAGGCGAAGATTCTGGAGAGCCCTATGAGTTTTCAATTATGACGAACTTACACACAGCTGAGACGCCAGACCCTAAAATCCAGGAATTAATTGAGGAAATGACTGGCTATAAGCTTGATATTCAATGGGTTCCTGATAGCAACTATGATGAGCGCTTAAATACAGCCTTTGCGACTGGGTCACTACCAGACGTTGTTAGAATAGGTTTTAATCAAGTAAACCAATTTAAAGATGCCATACGTAATGATCAGTTTTGGGAAATTGGACCTTATTTAGATCAATTTGAAAATTTAAGTAATTTAAATGAAGATATTGTAGCTAATACGATGATCGACGGAAAAATATTTGGGATTTATCAAGGGCGACCACTTTCAAGACAGGGGATTATTTATCGTAAAGATTGGGCGGATAATCTTGGATTAGATGCGCCGACAACGACAGATGAATTTTTTGAAATGGTTCGTGCCTTTACTGAGGATGACCCGAATGGGACGGGTAATAATGATACGATCGGAATTGCTGATCGTAGTGACTTAATATATGGTGGTTTCAAGACAATTGCTTCATGGTTTGGAACACCGAATGAGTGGGGTGAAAAAGACGGACAATTGCTTCCAGAGTTTATGTTTGATGAATATATGGAAACGTTAGACTTCTATAAAGAGATGCACTCTAATGGATATATTAATCAAGACTTTCCTGTTACGAGTAAAGATGATCAAATTGCACTCGTCACTAATGGAACCGCTGGTGTTTACGTCGGATCACTTCCTGATGTAACGTCAATGAATAATGATGCTACGGCACTTAATCCTGACATTGAATTTGATGTTCAAAATTATGTGGAAGGTCCACAAGGTGAATTTGGTGTTTGGGCAATTCCAGGCTTTGGAGAAATTATTATTTTCTCTAAATCATCGATCGAAACGGAAGAAGACTTATTAAATATTCTAGGTTTCTATGACAAGTTAGCCAGTCCAGAGGTCATTAATACTCTCTACTGGGGTGTTGAAGGTGAGCACTATGAATTAAAAGATGGTCGAGCTGATAATACGATTGCTGAACAGCGTGTTATTGATACTGAGGTAAGACCTTATTTAACATTAGAGATTGGTGAACCTGAAACAACTGGTCGTTACGAGGGATACACAGATTATGAAGTAAGACAAAAAGCAGATGAGTTAGTGTTAGACAATAACAATTATTTAATTCATAACCCAGCTGTTACACTCGATTCAGAGACATTTATTCGTGACGGTGAACGTTTAAATCAAATGATTGAAGATGCTACAGTTCGTTATATTCTAGGTCAAACTGATCGAGAAGGTTTTGATGCAGTAGTTGAAGATTGGCGATCACAAGGTGGAGATGCGATTATTGAAGAAATTAATGATTCCTATCAAGCTATTAACTAACATTTAACTGACATTTTAGAGAATTGATTCGATAAGAGTCAATTCTCTTTTTTTACAGAATAATAAATTTAAAGTATTTAATCATGAGAGAAAGAAGTGGTTCGTCGGTGGTGTCGAGTCCATACGTTACACTTCGTTTGATAATCTTAAATTCATTGTAACAATGTACACGTCTCCTGTAAGAAAAGCATAGTACGCCCTAAAAGGTTATACACTTGAATCAATTAACAAAAGATTCGGATAATCTTTATCTTCGATTTAGTCGAAAACCCTGATAAAACGACGATTTTCTCATGATTATGGTGAAATGATTATAGCTGTAATCTTATTTTGCGATTAAGATTACACTCAAGAAAGCGTTTACACCATTTTGTTACGAAAGGAAGATAGCTATGGAAAATCAAGTGGTTGTTGAGAAAACGAAAGCACCGTTGCCACCATACAACAGACGTGCTGAAATGATGAAGAATATAAGAAAGAATAAATGGATTTATTTAATGATTGCCCCAGGTATTCTTTACTTTTTTATTTACAAGTATATTCCAATGTATGGTCTCATTATTGCCTTTCAAGATTACAAGCCTTATTTAGGTATTATGGGAAGTGAGTGGGTAGGCCTTCAACACTTTGAGCGTTTATTTTCTAGTCCTGATTTTTGGATGATTTTTCGAAATACACTTATTTTATTTGCTCTTCAGCTTTTAGTGTTTTTCCCGATTCCAATTATATTGGCTTTAATGCTCAATGAGGTGCGTAATCAGTTTTTTAAGAGAAGTGTACAAACGTTAATTTACATTCCACACTTCATGTCTTGGGTAGTTATTGTTTCAATAAGTTTTGTCATGCTGACGTTAGATGGAGGAATTATTAATTCGATTATTGAGGCAATGGGTTTTCAGAAGATTAACTTTTTAATGAATCCAGATACATTTAGACCGATGTATATCTTACAAGTCATTTGGCGCGAGGCTGGATGGGGAACGATTATCTTTTTAGCAGCAGTGGCAGCGGTTGATCCTGAACAATATGAAGCAGCGAAAATTGATGGGGCTAATCGAATTAGACAAATCTGGCACATCACATTACCTGCTATTCGAAGTGTCATTATTGTCCTATTAATATTAAAGATTGGAGATGTTCTCGAGCTTGGGTTTGAGCATGTATATCTGTTATTAAATGCTTCGAACCGTGAAGTAGGGGAAATATTCGATACGTATGTGTACACAGCCGGTTTAAAACAAGGTCAGTTTAGTTATAGTACGGCGGTAGGATTTTTCAAAGGGATTATTGGTTTAATTCTAGTGATGTTTGCTAATTGGTTATCGAAGAAAGCTGGAGAAGAAGGCGTTTATTAAAAGGAGGGCTGAAAAATGGTTAAGGATCGATCCATAGGGAGTAGAATTTTCGATGTGACTAATATAACGTTATTAACGATTATCGCTTTATTATGTATTTTACCATTTTTGCATGTTGTAGCAGCGTCATTTACAACGAGTGCGGAATTAGCGGATAAACGATTCGTATTAATTCCTACAGTGTGGAGCTTGGATGCGTATCGCTATATTTTTTCGACTGATACAATTATGAGGGCGATGATGGTATCAATAGGTGTTACGGTTGGTGGTACGATATTTAGTATGTTTTTATCGACGTTAACAGCGTATGGACTGTCTCGAAAAGATTTAGTCGGTAGAAGGTTTTTAATGTTTTTCATTGTGTTCACATTGTTATTTAACGGTGGGATGATTCCTACGTTTCTCGTTGTTCAATATACCGGTTTGCTAAATTCATTGGCAGCTCTTATTGTACCTGTAGCGATTAATGCTTTTAATATGATTATATTGAAAAGCTTCTTTCAAAATCTTCCAGCAGGACTTGAAGAGTCAGCGAAAATTGATGGCTGTAGTGACTTTGGAATCTTGTTTCGGATAGTGATTCCTTGTTCGATGCCAGCCATTGCGACGATATCGCTTTTTTATGCAGTAACGTATTGGAACACGTATATGCATGCCATCCTTTATTTAAGCGATTCATCAAAATGGCCGGTGCAAGTTCTTTTAAGACAGGTCGTCGTTTTAGCTAGTGGCTTGAATTATGACGGTGCTGAATTTACGAGTGTACCACCGCCGGAAATTACGGTGAAGATGGCTGTCATTGTTGTAGCTACGATACCTGTTCTAGCTGTTTATCCATTTTTACAAAAGTATTTTGCCAAGGGAGCATTGCTTGGTTCGATGAAAGGTTAATTAAATGAAAAGGTTGTGAGTGTATGTCAGTGATAAAACAGCAATTAATAAAAGCCTTAGAGCAATTAGATGAGCAATATACCGGTTTATTTAAATGGCTAGCGTATCAATATGATCCGTTATTAGGAGGGTTTTATTACGCTAGAAGCTCTAAGGAGAGTACTCACTTTAAACCAGATATTGAATCAACGGCTCAAGCCATTAATATGCTCATTCGAAACGATGCGCTCTCCTTTTTACCGGAGGAGATCAAAAACAAACTGATTCACTTTTTTCAACGTAAACAAGTTAAGGAAACAGGATATTTCCTTGATGATGATCCAATGATGGAGAAAGATGAAGTGATGGTACAACGTGCACTCGGTTATTCTGTCAATGCATTAAAGAGGCTAGGAAGTGAGCCGCTGTATCCACTTCCTTTGAAAGCAAAGGCTGCACCAGCGTTTACAAAATCAGTAGAAGCCTATATTGAGAAGTGGAAAAGCATTGATTTAAGCAATAGTTGGCGCGGTTGTGACTTATTAGCAACATCATGTATTTACCTACAGGAGATGGATGAGAAAGAGAGATTACCATTTTTGAATGCTGCGACTGAGTATTTAGCATCGATACAAGATCAACAAACCGGGCTATGGGGGGAGGGAAGTTTATATGTTCAAATTTCTGGGACATTTAAACTTCATACGTTTTATAGTAAATTTCATATTCCGTTACCGAATCGTGACAAGATTTATAAAAGCATTTTGACGTGCTTAAGGACGGAGAAGGCCAATGATATGTGCTACATTCGCAACCCACTTGATCTTCTTGTTTATCTTGATTTAGATCTTTCTAATGAGGAATTGTTAGAAATCATTCAAATAACAACTAAAAACATAAGTCGATTAAAGCGAATAGATGGAGGATTTTCAAGGGAAATCGACCATTCACCAAAGGCGCCTAATGTTGCGCAAGTGAAAGAAGGAGAGTGTTATCCTCATATGCCTGAACCGGTATTCTTAGGGGAAGGATTAGTGGAAGGTGATATGAATGCAAGTACACAAGCAACGCTTATTCGAATGCAATGCTATCGATTAGCTAAGAAAAAGGTGTTGCCTTTACAGGAGGCAGTGGAATTTTTTGAATACGTAGAATCCATTTCATAGAGTAGAGAGAAGTGTTATAGAGGTATGTCATTTTTTCAAATACGCAAAGAAAAAAGACTCTCAAAACAAGCGGTATTAACATTAGTCAATCATACGATTTTTCAATTTGGGAATTCACTTTCATTAATTTTTATTAATTTATATTTATGGCGCTTAACTGAAAGTTTAATGGTTAATGGTTTATTTAATGTCACGGCCATTATGGCACAAGCTGTGACGACACTTTTAATAGGAAGGTTAGCAAAAAGAAAAGGCCATCTTGTTATGTATCGATATGGCATCTTTTTAACAGCTGCTTTCTATTTATGTGTGATCGCAACAAGGGAGAGCATGGTCGAGTATTTCGTTTGGTTTGCACTAATACGCGGAATGGCGCAATCGACCTATTGGTTAAGTTATTTTACATTGGCACATGAAGTGTCAAATAATGAGAATCGTCATCGCTATTTAGGTTGGAATCAAGCGCTTATGGGTGTTGCGAATTTAATTGGTCCAGCAGTTGCAGGATATGTGATTAGCTTTCAAGATGGCTTGCTAGGTTATACGATTGTTTTTACATTCGCATTTGTCATGTTTATTCTTGCAACAATCGGAAGCTTTCAACTAAATAAAGAAGAGTCACATCATACTCAATATTATATGAAATTGTTGCCTCTTATTTTGAAAAGAGAAAAAAGGTTTGGCTATGCACTTGTTGGTTGGTTTTTATTAGGATTTCCTCAAGGGATCATGATGTATGTCCCACCGATTTTATTATTTGTGATATTTCCTAATGAAAGCTTTATCGGTACGACAAACGCGTTGTTTCTATCATTATCCATTCTAGCTAGCTATGTAATAGCTCGCTTTGGAAGGTTAGATCAAACTCGAACGTATTTATTCGTCTCAGCAGCTGGAATGCTCTTGTCAGCTAGCTTCTTATTTTGGGAGATTAGTATATGGACGGTTTTATTATTTATGTCAATCTATTCACTCTTTAGACCGTTACAAGCGAATACGTATGGAGTCTATTATTTTACTTGGCTTGATCGAATACCTTTGAAAACACATTTTCGAGTGGAGACGGTTGTTTTACGGGAAGCGATTATTAATGGGGGTAGAGGTCTAGGAGTCGTTATTTTTATGCTATTTGCGAGTGACATCAATCCGACAACGGTTCCGCTCGTCCTTTCATTTGTATTAGTACTACAATTGGGGGTTCCTTATTTAATTAAAAAGTGAAAAGGGGATGATTCATATGGCAATTGGTCAATGGGAAGAAGTGAATCAACTAGTGAAAAGAAAGATTCATCAACCAGGGGAAAATTTGATGGTTATGGAAGTGCATTTTCAAAAAGGTGGAATTGGTGATGAGCATGCCCATCCACATGAACAGTTAACGTATTGTTTAGAAGGATTGTTTGAATTCAAGGTGGATGATCAAACAATCCTACTGAAAAAAGGTGAAACATTAACGATACCTAGTAACGCTGTTCATAGTGTTGTTGCACTAGAAAATGGCTTATTGCTTGATACATTTACACCATTACGTGAAGATTTACTAAATTAAGGAGGTAGAATAATGAGTCAAATCATAGTAAAAGGTAAAAGTGCGCTTGAATGGGCCGTAAAGGCGAGCGAGAGTGTAATGAGTGAATATGAGCCGAATATGCTACCGCCTGCTAATCGTTGGCATTATCATCAAGGTGTCTTTCTCTGTGGGGTTTACCAGCTTTATTTAGAAACAGGTGACGATGCTTATTTTCATTATGTGAAGGAATACGTTGATAAGCTCGTTGATGAACATGGTAATTTTTATTTTGAGCGTGACCAATTAGACGCCATACAACCTGGTCTACTGCTACTACCGTTATATGAACAAACAGGCGAAGTACGCTATAAGGTAGCTGCGTCTAAATTACGTAATTTATTAAAAACGATTAACAAAACGTCAGAGGGTGGATTTTGGCATAAGGATAAATACCCGTATCAAATGTGGCTAGATGGCTTGTATATGGCAGGACCTTTCACGATGCAGTATGGACAACAGTTTAATGAGCCTGAGCTCGTGGATCTAGTATTGAAGCAGGAAGCATTAATGAGAAAGAATACGTACGATCCAAAGACGGGCCTTTATTTTCATGGATGGGATGAAAGCGGAAAAACAGCTTGGAGTGTTCCAGAAACACATACAGCTCCTGAAATATGGGGACGTTCATTAGGGTGGTATGGATTAGCAGTAGTCGATCTCATCAGCTTATTACCAGAAAACCATGAAAAAAGGGGAGATTTACTCAGCGTCTTGCAAAATTTAATCGTCATTCTTGTTCGCTATCAAGACGATGAGACTGGACTGTGGTATCAAATTATTAATAAAGGTCATCTTGAGGATAACTGGCTTGAAAGTTCTTGCTCTAGCTTGTTTGTTTATACGATTGCTAAAGCGGTCAAATGTGGGTATATTGATAGCGCTTATGCCGAGTATGCGCAAAAAGGTTATGAAGGTATTGTATCTACTTATATACAAGAAGAACCAGGTGGAAACATTTCATTAACTGGTATTTGTATCGGGACTTCCATTGGCGTGTATGACTATTATGTAAATCGAGAAACGAGTGTAAATGATTTACATGGTGTAGGAACCTTTATTTTAGCGAGTTTGCAATTAAAAGATTTATAAAAGGGGTGGTGTGATATGGAAATGAGCGGTTTAATGGGCGGTTTTTTTCGAATTAGTGTCTTCATCTCACGCCTCGCATATATAAATATTTTATGGATAGCTTTCACACTTCTTGGTCTTGTTGTATTAGGTGTCATGCCAGCAACAGTAGCTATGTTTGCTGTAATGAGAAAGTGGATAAAAGGAACGAGTGATTTTTCAGTCTCTCGGACCTATTGGCGCTATTATAAAAAAGAGTTTGTGCAAGCCAATTTGTTTGGAGTGTTTTTCGTATTTATCGGGTATATCATTTATGCGAACTTTGTGATTCTTTCCGATCAAATCATGTGGATGCAAGTGATTAGGTATGTCTTACTTGTTATAACGGTTATCTATTTGCTGTCATTATTAATGTTTTTTCCGGTATACGTCCATTTTGATGTGAAGCCAATAGATAAATTAAAAGTGGCACTCATGCTTACATTATCATATCCGCAATATATGATCTTGATGGCAGTCACGGTAGTCGCTGTGCAATATTTAGTCATGTATATACCTGGTTTAATTCCGTTTTTCACGTGCAGTTTAATCGGATTTACGTTGATGAAAATAGCGAATATTGTCTTTCGAATTGTCAGTGAGCGAAATATTCAAAAAGAAGCTAAGAGTAAAGAGAGCGTTCAAGCTTATTAATATGGTGGAGAGAAGCTAATTGTGTACGGAGAGAAAATGGAATGTTTCTGAAGGGGTGCTTTAACCTTTTGGGACATTCTTTTCCTTATATTAATAATCTGTATCTTTTATAAAATAAGAAAAGCCGCTATAAGGTTTCGTATCCTTTAAGTCGAGCAGTGAAATGTATGTTACAGCATTTTTTACAAATACTACAATAACTTTGTGTTATGATGAGTGAAAAGACTATACATAGAGAGGACGAAGGTAATTGGATCAATCAATTTCGCGATATATTGACCATACAGCTTTAAAGGCGGATGTAAGTGAGAAGGACATTGTTCAGCTTTGTACAGAAGCAAAGGAATATTCTTTTGCTTCAGTTTGTGTGAATCCAACTTGGGTGAAGCTAGCTGCTCAGTTGTTGCAAGATGAGGAGGACGTAAAGGTTTGCACGGTAATTGGATTCCCACTAGGAGCAAATACGACAGATGCAAAAGCCTTCGAAACAAAAAATGCAATTGAAAATGGAGCAACAGAAATCGACATGGTTATAAATGTCGCAGCTTTAAAAAGCAAAGATAACGATTTAGTTGAACGTGACATTAGAGCTGTCGTTCATGCTTCTAGTGGACAAGCTTTGACAAAAGTTATTATTGAAACAAGTTTATTAACAGAAGAAGAGAAGCGTCGTGCGTGTGAATTAGCGGTGAAAGCTGGTGCGGATTTTGTGAAAACATCTACAGGGTTTTCAACAGGTGGTGCGACAGTTGAAGATATACAATTAATGCGTCAAACGGTTGGACCGGAAAAAGGAGTAAAAGCATCTGGTGGTGTACGAGATTTAGAAGGTGCGAAAATGATGATTTCAGCAGGGGCAACTAGAATAGGGGCTAGTGCTGGAGTAGCAATCGTGAACGGTGAAAAAGGAGAATCAGCATATTGAGAAAAAGGCGATTAGAAGAGGTAGCGGTCTTCTAGTCGCCTTTTAAGTGTAAAACGTATGGGTGCGCTCTAATTAATAATGCTCTTTCGCATATAAGCCAATTTTCTTTAATAATTCAATGGCTTGGAGCATTTCTTCTTCAGATAGTCCTGCAGTTGCATCTTTAATGACTTGTTCATGTTCGGGAAAAATGTCTTCAATGAATGAACGGCCTGCATCGGTTAATTCTGCATAAATCGTTCTTCTGTCGGTTGAGCAACGCTTTCTTTTTAGGAACTGTTTTTTTTCTAATTTATCAATGACATAAGTTGTATTCGCATTCGATGTAAGTATTTTTTCACCGATTTGCTGAAGTGGCTTGGTTCCTTTATGATAAAGGAGCTCTAGTACGGCAAATTCAGTTGTAGTTAAGCCGTGTTTACTAATTTGTCTATCGGAATGCTTGCTTAACCATATAGAAGCTCTAGAAAGCACGATAAAGAGCTTTAAAGATTGCTCGTGATTGTTTCCTAACTCAATATTAATTGAACTTCACACCTTTCTGGATCCCTTATACAGAGATAATATTCTAGTTAAGAAATAAGATCAAGACTTTTCTAAAATTAGGTAATTGATTTGTGATTTCTATTGTCATTCATATTCTATTAATAGTTCTGAATGGAGTCGTTCATACTACTTATAGAATCGATACGAGGGAGTGATGACATGGAATTATGGCTTGTAGGCATCGTCGCCATTTTAGTGGCAACAATTGGGATGCTTGCTTACTTTTCGAAGAAGAATCCTACAGTAGCAACTATTCCAGTTCAGACAAATCAGACAGATCGACAGTTGGAAGGGGCTTATGCGGTGAAGGTAAATGATTTAGAAGCTAAACAGCAATATAATCAGATGCAAAATGAGCTGGAAGCAGGTGAAGAGTTAACACCAGATGTGAACGACCAACTTCAATCGATGCAAACGACTTTACAGCAAGTAAAAATGAAATCATATCAACAACCAACCACCGTTTCTCCATCAAATCAGCAGGATCAACAGATGTTGTTACAACAAGTAAAACAAATGAATCAGCAGGCTAAGCAACAGCAACAGCAATTGTATAGCCAACTACAAAAAAACGTTCAACAAGTGACTCAGCTATTGAATTCGATTGATGAATCTGTACAATCAATGGATGTTTTAACGACATTAACGGAGCAGCTAGAGCAAACAGAGCAACAATTACAGCAACCTTCTAGTGAGTCATCAAACTAATGCTAAAGAGTCTCGGACAAAAAAGTTTTGACCATGGGAATACGAACAAATATGTGGCGATGCACATAAACCGCTCCTGAACTTTATTTTGCTTTCCGCGGGAAAAGGTGGGTCCCCTCGTGCTAATAAAATTTTAATTAAAAAGAAAAGGCAAACTCCGTCCATTTTCGGATGAGAATTGCCTTTTCTATTTATCGTTGAAGAGTAGGGAATGTCTATCTTACCTCTCAACAAAGCGGACGGGATGGGAGGGCCGACTCCTGCAGGAGGGAAGGGCAGGTTGAAATCCACCGGCGCAGCCGGTTCGTTCAATGCCCGCCTGCGGAAAGCGTGCCCCCCATCCCCGGAGCGAGGACTCAAGTCCAACGTAAACGAGCACTTTTTCAGTGGCCTCTCCTTCAGTCCTCAGGAGTCTCCGTATAATTTCATCCGCTACAGTAGAATAATGTTCTGATTTTTAGCTCAACACGTTCATTATGTCCCAGTTTTTTTGTTACGAGTGAATACGATCAATCAATGACGCAAAGTAATTTGCTAAAGGTAATAACAGAAAGGAACAAACTGAATTGAATAACAAACTAGCATGGGCAAGTTGTGTCATAGGATCAGATGTCAGCATTTGTGAAATATAGCTCAAAGCATGGATGAACGGTAAGAAGAGGATAACACCAATGACGTTCAACCAAATATTCGCAAAGGCTACTAACCGTGCGCTTTTTCCTGATCCTAAGCTAGCAAGGTATGCGGTAATGCAAGTACCAATATTGGCACCAAGCATAATCGCAATACCAGCAGGTAAGTCTAGTATATGATCATTCATGAAGCCCATTGCGATAGCTGTCGTTGCCGTACTCGATTGTATAAATGCCGTCATAATCGTTCCTAAACCGATACCGAAAGAGAGATGTTCATTCGTTATGTGGAAGAAGGAATGAATATTTGGGATAGAAGATAAAGGATAGGCAAGTGATTCCAGACCATTCATCGCTATAAAAATGCATGCTAATCCAAAGGTGGAACAACCGAGAGAAAAAGTAGTTTTTTTTGGAATAAGGAGTGATAGAAATCCAATGACGAGTAACGGGATGATCATTGCAGACACATCTAATGTAAGTAATTCAGTTGTTACTGTCGTACCGATATTAGCTCCTAATATGATACCAATTGAATGACGAAATTGAATAAAGCCTGTTGCTACTAGTCCAACAGTCATAACAATGATGGCTGAGCTGCTTTGCAAAACAGCAGTAGCAACCATTCCAACGATTAAGCCTTTCCAAGGTGAATCGGTCATTTGATGGAGCCAACGGTGGAACGATTGTCCACTTAGTTGGAAGAGGCCGGTTCGCAGCACGATCATTCCAAAAAGAAATAGGGTTATGTATACAGCTAAAAGTGAAACGAGTTCTTTTATCATGTCATCACCTCTATTAACAACTTATGGACAAAAATGAACAAGCATGACAGTAAAATCTTCATACGTTGTGACGGAAAGTTTGAGTTGACCAAAAGTTGGCTATATATTATAATTCTATAAGACGTGCATTCTACTTAAGAGGTACGTGTTGATGTTGGTTTGTTTCGGAGGGAGGGATATACAATGGCAGAGACTCGTGTTCGCAAAAACGAATCGATTGATGCTGCACTTCGTCGCTTCAAGAGATCACTCTCTAAAGAAGGAACGTTGGCTGAGGTTAAAAAGCGTAAGCACTATGAAAAGCCTAGTGTAAAACGCAAGAAGAAATCTGAAGCAGCAAGAAAGCGTAAGTTCTAAGAGAGGTGTATTCATTGAATCTTCTTGAACAATTAAATCAAGATATGAAGACAGCGATGAAGAACAAAGAAAAAGATAAACTCTCTGTAATCCGTATGGTGAAATCGTCATTACAGAATGAGCAAATTAAGCTCGGACGCGAATTGACAGATGATGATAGCCTAACGGTGCTGAATCGCGAACTGAAACAACGCAAGGATTCCCTCCATGAGTTTGAAAAAGCAGATCGTGAAGATTTAGCTGTTAAGCTTCGTGCAGAGATTTCCATACTTGAAGCGTATATGCCTGAACAATTATCAGAAGATGAGCTTTCGACTATTGTGAAAGATACGATAGCTGAAGTAGGGGCTTCTTCAAAGGCAGATATGGGAAAAGTTATGGGAGCCATTATGCCTAAGGTTAAAGGGAAAGCTGATGGTGGCCTTGTGAATCGTCTAGTTCAACAACATTTGTCTTAACATGACGCAATAGAGGCTATCTTATAAAACATTTTAGGCTCCTAATTAATGATGAGCTTAAGAAGAAGGTGTCACCGAGGTGCTTGGTGACACCTTTTTCTTAATATAAGTGTATATTTCGTTTGAGTTATTTTAAGTATAATCAGTGAAACAAATTAAAATTGAGAATATTTAATCGTATTAATTATTTTTGTGAAACCTATGGAAGTGTGTATTCGTATACGTTATTATGACATCAAAGAAGGGAGGGTTTAATTTATGCGAAGGCACATGTTGCGTTTTTCGTTCGTTTGTATCATGATGGCTATTTTCTTAATGCTAGTGCAAGCTCTTGTTCATAGCAACGATGAGGAAGCAGGACGTCCAGTTGTCTTCTTTATTCCTGTTGAGCAAGCGGTTGAACGAGGCCTTGAAGCATTTATGAGTCGTTCATTTGAAGCAGCCTTTGAGGCTGGAGCAGATCATATCGTATTAGAGATGAATACACCGGGCGGTGCAGTGGATGCTGCGGGAAATATTGCGAAGCTGATTCAAGATACAGATATTCCGATTACTACGTTTGTGAACCCTGACGCGATTTCAGCAGGTGCTTACATAGCGCTTAATACAGACCGAATAGTTATGCACCCTAATGCCAGTATGGGCTCGGCTGCTGTAATTGATGGAGCAGGAAATGCAGCAGATGAAAAGACACAGTCTTATTGGTTGAGTCGAATGGAGGCTGCAGCAGAATTAAATGATCGTGATCCTATATATGCGTTAGCTATGGCTGATCGGAATATTGACTTACCTGAAGTGAGAGCACCTGAGGGAGAGCTATTAACATTAGGTGCAAATCAAGCGCTAGAAGTAGGTTATGCAGAAGCTATTGCAAGTGATCGTTCTGAATTACTGGAGTTTATTGGGTTAGACAATGCGATTGTAGAAGATATGGAGGTTAGTTTTGCGGAGCAATTAGCTCGTTTTGTGACAAATCCAATTGTCATCCCAATCTTACTGTCTATTGGTAGTTTAGGACTTGTGTTAGAGCTGTACTCACCTGGCTTTGGCGTACCTGGCATTATGGGTGCCTCAGCTTTATTGCTTTTCTTTTTTGGTCATATGATCGCAGGATTTGCTGGCTGGGAATCATTTATCTTATTAGGAGTCGGCTTTACGTTAATTTTAATTGAAATATTTATACCTGGATTCGGAATATTTGGTTTGCTTGGTATTGGCTCAGTTATCGGTGGAATGTTGTTAGCTTCATTTTCGATGACGAGTATGTTGATCTACATTGCGATTGCGATCATTGTGACAGCTGTTGCAGCTGTGTTGATCTTTAAATATTTTGGGTTCAGAGGGCCGATGAAGAAAATGGTCTTAACTGATTCGACAAGCAATGAAAAAGGGTATATTACAAATGAAACGAGAAAAGACTTAGTTGGACAAATTGGTGAAACATTAACCCCCCTTCGTCCTGCGGGTTCAGCCGTTTTTGAAAATGAACGACTTGACGTTGTCACTGAGGGAGGATATATTGAACAAGGAAGCAAAATTGAGATTGTCTATACGGCAGGCTCAAGAATTGTTGTGAGAGAAAGTAAATAACTTTATAGGAGGAATGGAAAATGCCATTAGATGCAGGAAATATTACGGTGCTCGTTGGTCTTGCGATTATTTTAATTTTGTTAGCTGTATTATTTACGTTTGTTCCAGTCATGCTTTGGATTTCGGCGTTAGCAGCTGGGGTGAAAATCGGAATTTTTGAATTAGTTGGAATGCGGTTACGTCGAGTTATTCCAGCACGCGTTGTTAATCCATTAATTAAAGCGGTTAAGGCAGGTCTTGACTTAAGTACATCAAAGTTAGAGGGACACTACTTAGCTGGTGGTAATGTTGACCGTGTTGTTAATGCACTTATCGCGGCGCAACGTGCCAACATTGATCTTAGCTTTGAGCGTGCAGCGGCGATTGATTTAGCTGGGCGTGATGTATTAGAAGCGGTTCAAATGAGTGTTAACCCGAAAGTAATCGAGACACCATTTATTGCCGGTGTAGCGATGGATGGGATTGAAGTGAAAGCGAAGGCTCGTATTACGGTACGTGCAAACATTGATCGATTAGTCGGTGGTGCTGGAGAAGATACGGTTATTGCCCGTGTAGGTGAAGGGATTGTTTCGACAATTGGTTCTGCGGATAACCATAAGAAAGTTCTTGAAAATCCAGATATGATCTCACAAACAGTATTAGGTAAAGGGCTTGACGCTGGTACAGCGTTTGAAATCCTGTCGATTGATATTGCTGATATCGATATCGGTAAAAATATTGGGGCAGAATTACAAACAGACCAAGCAGAAGCTGATAAGAAAATTGCTCAAGCGAAAGCGGAAGAGCGTCGTGCTATGGCCGTTGCTCATGAGCAAGAGATGAAGGCTCGTGTTGAAGAAATGCGTGCGAAGGTTGTTGAAGCGGAAGCGGAAGTACCTATGGCGCTTTCAGAGGCATTACGTCAAGGGAATATGGGTGTCATGGATTACATGAACTATCAAAATGTAATGGCAGATACAGACATGCGTGATTCAATTAGCAAAGCCTCTGATGAAACAAACGATAAAAACAAAGATTAAAAAAAATTGTAATCCTCCCAAAAAAGGAAAGGAGGAACATCATGAATGTTTTTGATTTATTCTCGAGCTTGCTACCATTTATTATTATTGTAGGTGGGTTGATTAGCTTTTTTGGTCGGATGACGAAGGAAAACAATGAGAAGCAACAGCAACAGCAACGGCAGCAAACGTCTCCTGGACAACCGCAGCAAGAGCCAAAAGCTGAAACGGCCAATGAAAAACAAATCGATTGGCGTGACCTCTTTAATACAGATGAATTTGAACAAAAGACATCATGGCCAGGTTCTGAGCCTGTAAAAGCAAGTGAAGATGAACAACAGAATTCAGATCTAAAGCAAGAGCAAGAAAGACAGCGTGAGAAAAAACGCAAACTTGATGAGCGATTAAAGAAAATTAGAAAGCGTTCTAGTGCTCAGTCTGGAGAACCTGTCGCCTCTGAATCGAATGGATTAAACTTACAATTCGATCAAATTTCAAATAAAGAAGCGATGAAGGGTGTTGTTTGGGCTGAGGTTCTTGGGCGACCACGCGCAAGACAGCCTCATCAAACATTTGTGCGAAATCGAAGAAATGGATAATGAAACAAAAGAGCATGGGATTCATTCTGTGCTCTTTTGTTGTTTTTTAACATAGAATAGAACCGTAATTGACTATGTTTAGACGAATTGGTCTCCTTGCACTCAGCTAATAGAAATAAGAAACGGTAACGAAAAATAAGTGAGTTAAGAGAAGAATGACTCTTGGAAAAACCATCCCAAGAATAGTTCTTCTCTTTTGTTTTGCATCATAGAGATATGAGAGAGGGGGTCTGAAAATGAAGAAGTGGCGTCAACAAGTGCGAAGCTGGATGACTAAGAAGATGGGCCTACCCGCTGATGTAATGATGGACCTGCCGCGGATTACAATGATTGGCCAACTTCATATTTATATAGAGAATCATCGAGGTGTGTTACGATTTTCCAACCAAGAATTACGTTTGTTATTGAAACAAGGTCAGCTTTTGATAAAAGGAGATCAATTTGTTATTAAAACGATCTTGCCAGAAGAATTGCTTTTAGAAGGAAGAATAGACCAAGTGATTTATGTTGATGAGAATAAAAGTACATAAGGCATTGTTTACTGTTAAGGAGGGGTTATTATTGAGGAATCAATGGCTGTCTAATATCTCAGGAGTTGTTCGCATTCGAGTAACGGGGAGATATGTTGAACAAGTATTAAATCGTTGTATAAATGAAGGTATTACGATATGGAATGTTAAAAGGGTAAATAATGATGCAATTATTGCATCTCTCCATCTAGAGGATGTTAAGCGGTTAAGGCCGTTGTTAAGACAGTCTCAGTGTAAAATAGTGTTTACCCATCGAAGAGGATGGCCATTTCTATTAAAGAGCATGGGAAGTAGATTTGGATTTGTTGCTGGTATAGCTATTTTCTTTGTTCTTATCCTTCTGTTATCTAATGTCGTTTGGAATATTGAGGTGAAGGGTGCTTCACCGAAAGTTGAAAATGAATTACGTCAAGTGATTCAGGAACTAGGTGTGAAACGAGGTGTGTTTCAATTTACATTACCGAATGTAGAGTATATACAACGTGAAGTGAGTGAACGAGTTGAAGATGCAACATGGATTGGTGTACGGCAAAAAGGGACAACTTATGAATTTGAAGTCGTTGAACAGCAATTGCCTGAAGAGGCTGAGCGTTACAGTCCGCGCCATTTAGTAGCCACTAAGGAAGCCATTATTAATAAAGTTTTTGTTGAACATGGACAATCAGTAGTGAAAATAAATGATTTTGTTCGTGAAGGAGACCTTTTAGTATCAGGATACATCGGTAAAGAGGGTGAAGAAGAACAGAAGATTGTCGCTGCACAAGCGGTAATATTGGGTGAGATTTGGTACAAGTCCGAGGTGGAAGTACCATTAGAAGCGTTGTTTACAACATTAAGTGGGGAGCGAAAGGTTAAACATCATTTGGAGATTGGTGGAATATCATTACCTATTTGGGGGTTTGGGAAGCATTCATTTGAGCAAGTAGAACAGGATAACCATGTGAAACCAATTCGCTTTTTTCAATGGACATTGCCGATTTCATATGAACGTGTAACTTATTATGAATCAGTCGATTATGAACGGACATATACAAAAGACGAAGCAATTGCTGCTGCAAAAAAAAGAGCGAAAGCAGAACTTATACAACATTTGCCGAATGATGCCGAAGTGATTGGAGAAAAAGTTTTGCACGAAGCACTTGAGAATGGTAAAGTAAAGTTACAAATACATTACCAAGTAATAGAAGATATTACATCGGAGCAGCCGATTATTCAAGGAGATTGAGTCTATTGTCAGAAGTGAAAACAATTACGTTAGAAGTCAAAAATGCCAACGAGACACAAGCGCTCATTGGACCAAATGATCGTCACCTACAAAGAATTGAGGAGCAATTAGGTGTTACACTTGTAACGAGAGGTGAAGAAGTACTCGTTACAGGGAACGAGGCTCAAGGTGAGCTCGTTCAACATATATTAATGACTCTTACACAACTAATTCGAAAAGGTATTACGATTTCTGAGCGTGATGTTGTATATGCAATCAAACTAGCTGAAACAAATCGTCTCGATGAATTGGTTGATTTATATGATGAGCCTGTAGCTACAACGATTAAAGGTAAACCAATAATGGCGAAAACGTTAGGGCAGCGCCATTATGTAACAGCATTAAGGCAACGGGACATGGTTTTTGGAATAGGTCCTGCTGGAACAGGAAAGACTTATTTAGCTGTAGTAATGGCTGTCGCGTCGTTAAAGGCTGGTCAAGTGAAACGAATTGTACTGACAAGACCGGCAGTAGAGGCTGGAGAAAGTCTAGGGTTCTTACCAGGGGATTTAAAAGAAAAAGTTGACCCTTATTTGAGACCGTTATACGATGCATTGCACGATGTATTAGGCGCAGAGCATACGACACGTCTTATGGAAAGAGGAACGATCGAAGTAGCGCCACTAGCTTACATGAGAGGTCGTACTCTTGATGATGCATTTGTTATTTTAGATGAAGCCCAAAATACGACACCAGAACAAATGAAAATGTTTCTTACACGACTTGGATTTGGATCGAAAATGGTCATTAATGGCGACTTAACACAGGTTGATCTCCCCCGTGGGAAAAAATCAGGTTTGAAGGTTGCTATGGACATCCTGCAGAATGTTTCTTCGATTGGGTTTATTTTCTTGCAACAAGCAGACGTTGTTAGACATACGCTTGTTCAGCAAATAGTAAATGCTTATGAGCAGCACAATGAATGAAACCATACTAGTTGATGAAACGTCTATAAAGTAATGGAATCTATTTAAATAAGTGACGCTGATTTTTTATTTCAAAAGTCCTGCTATAAGCTGCTATTATGGCAGGACTTTTATATAACTAACGTACATAGATCATACTCATTTGCGATCTTTCAATACTGTCAGTGCTTAGTGAATAAACAATTTTGATCGCTTTTCTTAAAAAGTTGGGGTGAAATTGATGAAAAAACAATCACCGATTGATCAATTAAAATGGTGGCAACGCCTAAGGGATCATCGTTACATACGTATTATATTATTCATGATTGTTAGCGTACTTTTATACTTTTTGATGATTGGGAATATTATACATGATACGTTAGATGTCCGACTTTCTGAAATGGCCGACCGTGATATCCGTTCGCCCTTTACAGTTGAGCATAGGTCTGAAACAGATGAGAGACGAGCAGAAGCACGAGATTCTATCGCTCCTGTTTATGAATTAAAGCGCGAATATGCTGAAAACCAGGTGGGCAAAGTGCATGATATATTTGACCTCATTACTCAAGTTCGTAACGAAGAGGAAGAAGAGCTTGAAGAAGAGGAGCTTGAGGAGGATGAACTTGCCTTAAGTACTGAAGAGGAATTACTCGAAGAGCGACTTGTGTATATAAAGGAGGTACTCTCACCTGGGACAAGCAATGATCTTTCTGATGATACACTATTAACTTTTTTACAAGCGACTGATTCACAATTGCAAATAGCGCGAGAATCGACTACAAATGCGGTTTATGAAATTATGAGTGAATCGATCTCGACGCGTGATGTATCTGATGCCAAGCGAGAGGTTGAGAACCAAATTGCAATTTTTACTGTAAGTAATCGATTACTGGACGCAATGGTTGAAGTGGCACAATTTGCGATCATACCGAATTATATTTATGACGCTGATGCGACTCAGCAACTTCGTGAGGAGGCTGCTGAAAATGTCGAGCCAGTTCTTATTCGTGAAGGAGAGCTTCTTGTTCGTGAAGGAGAAATGATCAGCCATGAAGTGTATGAGCAATTGCGGATAGTTGGTTTATTGGATGATCAAGTGCATTTTCTACCTTATATAGGACTCGCCATGTTAATAATGTTAATGATGGCGATGTTATCTTACTATTTAAGCCAAGCTAAGACGTCTGTTCAAACGAATAATAGCCATTTACTCATGTTTATTATCATTTTCTTAATTACGGTTATTTTAATGAAAGTCGTTAGTTTATTAGAAGTCATAGGAATTATCGGATTAGCATATGCTGTACCTGTTTCACTTGGAGCGATGCTGATTACGCTATTGATTCATACTCGAATTGCTTTATTTACAAGTGTCATATTCGCGATAATGGGCAGTGTCTTTTTTAATAATGATACGGTAGGTACATTTAATTTCACATATGGATTTTATATGCTGTTTAGTGGATTTGCAGGCGCTTATTTCCTCGAAAAGTCGAATCGAGTATCTCGAATACTCCGTGCAGGCTTGTTCGTCTCAGGTATTAACATCGTCGTTGTCGTGACATTGCTCTTCTTAAAATCTGTTCAACCTTCTTGGATTGAGTTGGGCATGCATCTTGGCTTTGCCTTTTTATCAGGTTTTGTTGCATCTGTTTTAACGATTGGATTGTTACCGTTTTTAGAAGCAGGGTTTGGAATACTATCGTCTACACGACTAATAGAATTGTCGAGCCCGAATCATCCACTGCTGAGAAAAATTTTAGTCGAAGCTCCAGGTACGTACCACCATAGTGTGGTCGTTGGAAACTTATCAGAGGGTGCTTGTGAGGTAATTGGTGAAAATGGTTTACTAGCACGTGTCGCTTCTTATTATCATGATTTAGGTAAGACGAAGCGTCCTCATTTCTTTATCGAAAATCAAATGAAAATGGAAAATCCGCATGATAAAATATCACCACAGTTAAGTCGAACCATTATAACGGCACACCCTTATGATGGAGCGGAAATGCTTAGAGAATTTAAAATGCCTAAGGAAATCATTGATATTGCGGAGCAACATCATGGAACAACACTATTGAAGTATTTTTATCATAAGGCTAACCAAGAAAGTGAACAGGAGATTTCTGAATCCCAGTTCCGCTATCCAGGTCCGAAGCCGCAAACGAAGGTATCAGCTATTGTGGCTATTGCAGACAGTGTGGAAGCAGCTGTTCGTTCGATGCAAAAGCCAACACTAGATAAAATTGAATCTTTAGTACGTAAGATTATTAGGGACAAGCTTGAGGATGGTCAGTTTGATGAGTCAGATTTGACACTAAAAGAATTGGATCAAGTTGCACGATCAATGTGTGAAACGTTAAAGGGAACGTTTCATCAACGAATTGAGTACCCCGAAGATATAAAAGGAAAGGGAGATAAAAAATGAGTGTCATTATTGACCTTATTGATGAAACAGATACTTTACAGGAAACACATAAACTCCTTGTTGAACAAATTATAATTAAGACCGTTGAATATGAACAGGTAAAGGGAGAGGTTGAAGTGTCTGTTACTTTTGTTGACGAAGGACAAATTCAACAAATTAACGCACAATATCGTAATAAGGACCATCCTACAGATGTGATCTCTTTTGCGTTAAATGAAGAATCAGAAGAAGAAGTTCGTGTTATAGGTGACGGTTTGCCAAATATGTTAGGTGATATTATTATTTCAGTTTCCCATATTCAAAGGCAGGCAGATGAATACAATCATTCGTTTGAACGAGAGCTCGGTTTTTTAACGGTTCATGGTATGCTACATTTACTAGGTTATGATCATATAACAGAAGCCGAAGAGAAGGAAATGTTCTCGAGGCAAGAGAACATATTGATGGATTATGGACTTACAAGATAGAAATAGACGTGGCTTTAAACGACTGCTGAAATCATTTTATTATGCATCGCAAGGGCTTGTTTATGTACTTAAGCATGAACAAAATATGAATATTCATTTTATTGTTGCCATTATTACTCTATTGAGCGCTTACTTTTTAAGTGTTCCGTTGATCCACTGGCTCATTCTATTACTAGTCATAGCCGGCATGCTTGCTTTAGAAATTATGAACACAGCTATTGAACGTACGGTTGATTTAGTGACAAATGAGTATCATCCATTAGCTAAACGTGCAAAGGATATTGCTGCAGCGGGCGTGTTTATTTATTGCTTCTTTGCTGTTGTAATAGGTATACTTATATTTCTACCTCCGTTATTGGAGCTATTGTCGTAATGGAATGGTTTATGTTTAGTGAAAAGCGTCTATCTTAATGGTATGGGTCGTTCGGATTAAGAGTAATATCTGTTAGACTAAGTATAGGTGCCATTAAGAAAAAGTTTGCTTCATGTTTCTTATATGGTTGGGAGAGGGGTACTTTCAGTCATGTGGAAAAGGTTCCAAAAAAATATTATAGCAGGGCTCATTTTTCTATTGCCTGCAATTGCAACGATTTATGTATTGCAACTATTGTTTAGTTTAGTGGATGCTTTTTTAGGTTCATTTATAACGGACGTTTTAAAAGGATTAAATGTTATTACAAGCGTGGATGATCGTATTTATTTTCTCGGCGTGTACACCCCTTTTTCAGAGCGGTTGCTAGGCATTGGGTTTGTGCTAACGATTCTTCTAGTGACATGGGTTGGCGCGATGCGTCTCCAAGGGAAGGGTTCGAAAGTTTTTTATTCGATTGATCATACATTTCGAAAGATACCTATAGCTAATTCCATTTACACCTCTGTTGAGCAAATTATTCACGCTTTTGCTCAGGAAAGGTCGTCTTTTAAAAATGTTGTACTCGTTGAATATCCTCGGAAAGGGTTGTATACGGTTGGATTTCAGACCGGTGAAACGCGTGGTGAGGTGCAAAGGTTGACATCAAAAAGCTGTATTAATGTCTTTTTACCGACTACTCCGAACCCTACATCTGGTTGGCTTGTCTTAATTCCTCGTGAAGATGTTGTTTTCTTGAATATGACAGTAGAGCAAGGGCTTAAATTTATTATTTCAGGAGGAGTGGTTGTGCCACCTGATGATGAAGGTCAAGGTGAATCATTTGAAGGAGAATATGAAGAAGGTCAAATGGTCGTTAGAGTAAGGAAACGAAAGGATGAAAGGATATGAACAAGCAGCAATTAATTAAAGAAGCGATGGAAGCTAGGGCCTATTCATATACGCCCTATTCCCAATTTCCCGTAGGAGCTGCTTTGGAGTTAGAGGATGGTTCAATTGTAAGAGGTGCAAATATTGAAAATGCTTCATTTGGATTAACGAATTGTGCTGAACGGACTGCGTTGTTCAAGGCTGTTTCTGATGGAAAACGCAATGTGAAGCGGATTGCGATTGTAGCTGATACAGATGCACCTGTATCACCATGTGGAGCTTGCCGTCAAGTGATGGCTGAGTTATGCCATCCGCTTACAACCGTCATTTTGTCAAATATGAAGGGCGATATTGAGGAAACAACTGTTTCAGATTTATTACCAGGAGCATTTAAAGCGGAGGATATGAATGAATAATCAAGCAAATAAATTTAAATCAGGGTTTGTCTCGATTATAGGACGCCCTAATGTTGGGAAGTCCACACTTATTAATCATGTGATTGGGCAAAAGATCGCAATCATGTCTGATAAGGCACAGACCACACGTAATAAAATTCAAGGTGTTTATACGAGTAATGAATCACAAATTATATTTATTGACACTCCAGGCATTCACAAACCGAAACATAAGCTTGGTGATTTCATGATGAAAGTAGCGCAAAATACGTTGCGAGATGTCGATCTCGTCCTATATGTCATTGATGCCACTGAACGTTACGGTCCAGGTGAAGATTATATTATTGAACGATTAAAGGAAGCTTCAGCGAAGGTCTTTCTTGTTATAAATAAAATTGATCAAATTGAGCCTGAAAAGGTCATGCGTGTGATTGATGAATATCATACGAAATATCCATTCGAAGAGGTCATTCCTATTTCAGCGTTAGAAGGGAATAATGTTCCAACTTTACTCGAACAAATTACTGAATATTTAGATGAGGGGCCGCAATATTATCCTAGTGACCAAGTGACAGATCACCCAGAAAGATTTGTCGTAGCAGAACTAATTCGAGAGAAGGTTCTACATTTAACTCGTGAAGAGATTCCTCATTCTGTTGCTGTTAACATTGAGCAAATGAAGAAGAGAGAGAGCAATGAGACTGTTTACATTGGAGCGACGGTCATCGTAGAACGTTCTTCGCAAAAAGGGATTATTATCGGAAAACAAGGTTCGATGCTAAAGGAAGTAGGAAAGCGAGCTCGTGCAGATATTGAATCATTACTTGGTTCAAAGGTGTTCTTAGAATTATGGGTAAAGGTTCAAAAGGACTGGCGTAACAAAGCAAGGCACTTGCAGGAGTATGGTTTTAAAGAGGACGAATACTGAAAGTTGTCTACTCTTTGTAATGAGAGTTTAACAATGGCTAGGCTGCTAGCCATTGTTTTTTTTGGTTTAGTCGATTATCATTGTAGTAAGGAATGACAGTAGAAAAATAAGGAGAATTGGCTTTGTCAAGCTTTTTTAATTAACAATTTTTCCTTAACATGATATAGAAAATAGCGGTCATCATACTAGTATAGGACGTTAATCTTTTAGAAAGGTGGAGTCTGATATGCTCGATTTTTCATGGAAAGTCTTTTCAATGACAGGCAACGTAGACACGTATTTGTTACTGAAGGAATTAGAGCGAGATTCAGATGAACAATTTGGACAAGATGACGTGGAACAAAGTGAAACATTTGATTCACCTACCCATTGAGTATGATTGACACCTAACATGAAGGTGTGCTTGTGTTATGATGATGCAAAAAGTTGAAGGGATTATCATTCGTACGATTGATTACGGAGAAACAAATAAAGTGGTGACGTTATTTACGAAAGAATTAGGAAAAATCGGCGTGATGGCTCGTGGAGCGAAAAAGCCTAAAAGTCGATTGTCAGCTGCTTCTCAATTGTTTATGTATGGTATTTTTGTGATTCAAACGAGTAGTGGCCTAGGTGTTTTACAACAAGCTGATATTACAAGCTCATTTCGTGATATTAGGAGTGATCTTAGGCGAGCCGCTCATGCTTCCTACATGCTGGAGTTAACGGATAAACTAACGGATGAAAAGACAAGGTATTCAGAGATATTTAAATTGCTTTATCAAATATTGATTTATATCGATGAGGGATTAGATGTAGATGTCCTAAAAATGATTTTTGAGACAAAGATGCTTGCTGTTGCCGGTATAAAGCCCGAGCTGGATCAATGTTCAAGCTGCGGATCTATAAATCAGCCTATTGCTTTTTCGATAAAGAATGCTGGATTTCTTTGTCCAAAATGTAGAAATAAAGATCCTCATGCGTTCCAACTAAATCCACAGCATGTGAAGCTTTTGCGTTTATTCTATTATGTAGATTTAGAGCGACTTGGTCACATCTCACTGAAAAATGAGACAAAAAAGTATATTCAAATGATTATTGATTCTTATTATCAAGAGTATTCAGGTCTAAGGTTAAAATCAAAGCGGTTTTTGGAACAATTAGAGCGATTTGATTTAAATGAATAAAATGACGTCCATTAGTTTTGAAATATTATTGACAGCAGGCTAGAATTTGAGTATGATGCATATTATATGAATATGATGCGTTGAAGGAAAGTAGTATTTACTGTATCTTAAGAAAGCGAACCTAGGGTGGTGCGAGCTAGGGCTTAAGACGGTAAGGAAGGCGTTCTGGAGCATAACGTTGAAAGAGATTAATGTAAATTATTACGTTAATAAATAGGGTGGAACCGCGGGATATAGCTCTCGTCCCTATGTCAAATGAAGGCATAGGACGAGGGTTTTTTTGTTGTTCGAAAGCCTTTAGAGATATATTTACACTTTAAATGAAGAATGCAGGAGGAGCGAGCAAATGAACGTTCAAACAATGATTTTAACGCTGCAAGAATTTTGGTCAAAGCAAAATTGTATGATCATGCAAGCGTATGATACAGAAAAGGGTGCAGGGACGATGAGTCCGTTCACATTACTGCGCACAATCGGTCCTGAACCATGGAATGTAGCGTATGTTGAACCATCAAGACGACCTGCCGATGGACGTTACGGTGAAAATCCAAATCGGCTTTATCAGCATCATCAATTTCAAGTTATCATGAAGCCATCACCGATAAATATTCAGGAACTGTATCTTGATAGTTTAAAAGCACTTGGAATTAATCCGCTTGAGCATGATATTCGCTTTGTAGAAGACAATTGGGAAAATCCTACATTAGGGTGTGCCGGTCTTGGTTGGGAAGTATGGCTAGATGGTATGGAAATCACACAGTTTACCTATTTTCAACAAGTGGGTGGACTTGAAGCAAGCCCTGTATCTGCAGAGATTACGTATGGAATAGAGCGCCTAGCATCTTACATTCAAGATAAAGAAAATGTATTTGACCTTGAATGGGTAGAAGGTTTTACATATGGTGATATTTTTAAGCAACCTGAATTTGAACATTCCACATACACGTTTGAAGTTTCTGATACGAACATGCTATTTTCTTTATTTTCAACGTATGAGCAAGAGGCGAAAAGGGCGCTTGATGAGAAGCTTGTGTTTCCTGCTTACGATTATATTCTAAAGTGCTCACATACGTTTAATTTGTTAGATGCTCGTGGTGCGATTTCAGTAACAGAGCGTACAGGTTATATTGGTCGTGTACGAAATCTCGCAAGGACAGCGGCGAAGCTATATTATGACGAGCGTGAACGTCTTGGGTTCCCAATGTTGAAGGAAGGAGGAGAGTAAATATGAGTAAGAGTTTTCTATTGGAAATTGGTTTGGAGGAATTGCCAGCACGATTTGTCACTCCCTCCATTAATCAATTAGAAGAAAAGGTAGCGGCCTGGTTAGATGAAAAACGTTTACAGTATAGTGATCTTCAAGCATATGCAACTCCTCGTCGATTAGCGATCCTTATTTCAAATTTAGATGAAACACAGCCTAATATTGAAGAAGAGGCAAAAGGACCGGCGAAGAAAATTGCCTATGATGAAGAAGGTAATTGGAGTAAAGCGGCACAGGGATTTGCTAGAGGGCAAGGAGTTAGTACTGATGATTTATTCTTTAAAGAGTTAAAGGGTGTCGAGTATATTTATGCTCATAAATTTATTGCTGGTAAACAAACAATGGAGCTATTACCCGAATTAAAGGAGATTATTACGTCTCTTCACTTCCCTAAAAATATGCGCTGGGGCTCACATTCATTAAAGTATGCTCGGCCAATCCAATGGCTTGTTGCCCTGTTTGGGAATGAGGTCGTGAAGTTCTCTATTACGGATATTGAAACAAATAACATAACTTACGGACATCGTTTTCTTGGACGCCAAGTGAAAATTGCGAGGCCGGAAGACTATAAAAGTTTGTTATTAGAACAGTTTGTTTACGTGGATGCGAATGAAAGAAAAGCTATTATTCGTCAACAGCTTGAGACAATAGAAAATGAAAAAAAATGGGTTATACCAGTGGATGACGATTTGTTAGACGAGGTCCATCATTTAGTTGAGTACCCAACAGCTTTGTTTGGGAGCTTTGATAAAGAGTTTCTTTCATTGCCTAAAGAAGTGTTGATTACTTCGATGCGTGAACATCAAAGGTATTTTCCTGTAGAAGACAAAGCAGGTCAACTGTTGCCCTACTTTGTCACTGTTCGTAATGGTAACCGAGATCATTTAGAGAATGTAGCTAAAGGAAATGAAAAAGTACTTCGGGCACGACTATCAGATGCGGCATTCTTTTATGCAGAGGATCAAAAGCTAGCGATCGACGATGCGCTCGCACAACTTGAGCAAATAGTTTATCATGAAGAATTAGGCTCGATTGCGGATAAGGTTCGACGTGTTCAAAAAGGGACTACGATCATTAGTCGGCTAGTAGCGGTTGACGATAAAACTAAGCAAGTAGCTGAACGTATTTCATCCATTGCTAAATTTGACCTTGTTACTCAAATGGTTGGTGAGTTTACCGAGTTACAAGGGCGAATGGGTGAAGTGTACGCAGAGTTTGCTGGTGAAGAAAAGGCTGTTGCTCACGGGATCTTCGAACATTATAAACCTCGCTATGCGGGTGATAATAGTCCGGATACGCTCGCTAGCGCCATTGTTAGTATGGCTGATAAGCTTGATACAATTGTCACGTGCTTTGCGATTGGCCTCGTTCCGACTGGATCACAGGACCCTTATGCGCTTCGACGCCAAGCTGCAGGTGTCGTTCAAATGCTGCGAGATTATGAGTTAAATGTAACGCTAGAACAATTATTGGTCCAAATTCTTGACATTGCCGAAGAAAAGAAGGTTTTAAAAAGGGATCGTGAAGAGGTCAAGCGTGAATTACAGCACTTCTTCCAGCTACGTGTAAGAGCAGCCTTACAAGAAGGTGGTATGGCGTATGATGTGATTGATGCTGTGTTAGCACAAGTAATAGGGCACATTCCAACAGTTGTAAAGAAGGCTCAAGTCATTTCAGAAAGACGTCAAAAAACTGATTTTAAAAATATGGTTGATGCATTAAGTCGGGTGACGAATATTTCAAAAAAGGCAACAAAATCTGGTTCAGTTTTAACAGATTTATTTGAAAAGGAAGAAGAACAGCATTTATATGAGGCATGTGTAACATTAGAGCAAGCGATAAATGAAGCATTATCAGTTGGTGAGGTGAATCAGGCTATAGATGCATTAAGCAGTATCACCCCAACGATTAATACTTACTTTGACAATATTATGGTCATGTCTGAAGTTCATGACATTCGAGAAAACCGATTGAATCAGATGGTGGCACTTGCCTCTGTCATACAATCTGTTGCCAATTTTCAAGAGCTTGTGTTTACTACGTAAATATTCGAGAAAAGGGAAGGGGAATAAGTAGTGGAAGGACATGAAACAAAGCCAATTGTTTATGTTGTCTCGGATTCAGTAGGAGAAACTGCTGAGCTCGTTGTAAAGGCGGCGGCAAGTCAATTTAATGGGGCTGGAATTGAAGTAAGAAGAATTCCGTTTGTCGATGATGAGGAAACAATTGTTGAAATTATTCAATTGGCTAAAAAGACACATGCTCTGATCGCTTTCACACTTGTTGTTCCTGAGGTTCGAGATTACCTTATTTTGAAGGCACGAGAGGAACGTGTACATGCTGTTGATATTATCGGGCCAATGTTACAAGAATTAAAATTATTAACTAATGTACATCCTCGTTCTGAACCTGGTCTTATTTATAAACTAGATGCAGATTACTTTCGTAAAGTAGAAGCAATTGAATTTGCGGTAAAATATGATGATGGTCGTGATCCAAGGGGGATTATGCGAGCGGATGTCGTTCTCATTGGTGTCTCGAGAACCTCAAAGACACCATTATCTCAATATTTGGCACATAAACAATTAAAAGTAGCGAATGTGCCTCTAGTACCAGAAGTTGAGCCTCCAAGGGAATTATTTGAAGTTTCTCCTAAAAAGTGTATAGGGTTAAAGATAAGCCCAGAAAAGCTGAATGGTATACGTGCCGAACGGTTAAAAGCGCTTGGATTAAAGGAAGACGCACATTATGCTAATATGGTTCGAATTAAAGAAGAACTAGCCTATTCTGATACGATTATGAAGCGTATTGGGTGTCCGGTTATTGACGTATCTAATAAAGCAGTCGAAGAAACAGCTAATTTAATTTCTAATATGTTTAGACAATAACAAGTGAAGAAAAATGAAACTAAATTTTTCGTCTTTAATATGGCATATTTGCAAAAAGATCAAATAAATTTAAAAAGTCAAGACTTATTCTTCGTTTTTTGGTAAAGATAGTAAAGGAAAACGAGCGGGGAAGAGATTATATTTTACAATCGACAAAAATCAACCAATTTCTTTACGATTGAAGCAGGAAATTTGAAAGGGATGTTGAATGATAGTAATATGAACATTTCACCAATCGTAGTATATGTTGATGCTGATGCATGTCCTGTGAAAAATGAAATCGTTGATTTGTGCAAAGCGTATGTAGTAGAAATGGTATTTGTATCCTCCTATGCGCATTTTTTGTCTTTACCAAAACCAGCAAAAATAGTTACGGTCGATGAAGAAAAAGAAGCAGTCGATTTATATGTAGCTAACCATGCAAAAAAAGGCGACATATGTGTGACACAAGACCATGCTCTAGCGTCATTATTGCTAGCTAAAGGTATGTATGTTTTGTCACCACGAGGTAAAGAATTCACGGAGAAAGATATGGATCAATTGTTAGATGTGCGCTTTCTTTCTCAAAAACAAAGGAGAATGGGAAGGCGTACGAAAGGACCAAAACCTTATAAACAGGAGGATCGAGATCAATTTAAGGCGAGCCTGAAAGAAATTTTAGAGGAAAAAGCAGGATTATAGCAAAAAAGCTCGAATAAATGCATGTTGGAGATGAATCAAATGACGACTCGTATTCCAGATTCAGTCATTGAACAAATCAGACGTTCTACTGATATTGTCGATGTAATCAGTGATCATGTTCAATTGAAAAAGCAAGGTCGACAATATAGTGGATTATGCCCATTCCATGGAGAGAAAACTCCTTCTTTTTCTGTATCACCTGATAAGCAATTGTATCATTGCTTTGGGTGTGGTGCTGGAGGAAATGCCTTTACCTTTTTAATGGAGCTAGAAAATTTGTCATTTGTTGAAGCAGCAGTTCAACTTGGGAAAAGAGCAAATATCGATGTTTCTATTGAAGGAACTCATTCAACGAATGTTTCTAAACCTCAGCAGAATATGAAAAAGGCACATAGCGTAGCTGCAAAAATGTATCATCATGTACTGATGCTGACTGAAGAAGGAAAACCAGGTCGAGAATACGTGGAAGAAAGAGGATTCACTAGAGAGCAGGTTGAATATTTTCAAATTGGCTTTTCACCAGATCGGTGGGATGCGTTATCGACGTTATTAACAAAGAGAAATTTTAATCAGGCAGAGATGGTTGAAGCTAGTTTATTAGGCGAACGTGAGTCAGACGGTGGGACATATGATCGATTTCGTAATAGGCTCATGTTCCCGATTTGGGATGCTAAAGGTCAAGTTATCGCGTTTGGTGGGCGAACGATATCAGACGAAAAACCAAAATATTTAAACAGCTCAGATTCAGCTATCTTTCATAAGAGTCAAACATTATATGGACTGCATTTAGCCAGGTCTTCAATACGAAAGCAAAGCTCTATTGTTTTGTTTGAAGGGTATGTGGATGTCATAGCTGCTTGGTCTGCTGGTGTAACGAACGGTGTAGCAACACTTGGGACAGCACTAACAGAAGAACAAGCTCGAATGATGCGCCGTAATGCAGAAATGGTGACTCTCTGTTATGATTCTGATGCGGCGGGATTAGAAGCGGCTTATAAGAATGCTTCAATCTTACAGAATGAAGGTTGTATCGTTAAGGTTGCCAAAATGCCTGACGGTTATGATCCCGATGACTACATTCAAGCGTTCGGTGCAGAACGTTTTAAAACGGATGTAATAGGGTCAAGTCTTACGTTAATGGCATTTAAAATGTTGTACTTACGGCAAGGTCGAAATCTTCAAGATGAATCTGAGCGAATGAGATATATTGAAGTGGTTCTAAGTGAAATTGCAAGCTTGAAAAAAGCTGTTGAACGAGATCATTATATTCGCCAGCTAGCTGATGAATTTTCTCTTTCATTAGAGGCATTGAAGCAAGAGCAATATCGCCTTTTTCGAGAAAAGAAGGGTCAATCAAAAAGAGAGAAGTCAGATGTTATCAACGTTAGAAAGCAAGTGTTTGAAACAAAGAAGCTCTTGCCAGCATATCAAAATGCAGAGCGGATATTACTAGCACACATGTTAAGAGACGAACATGTTGCTGAAGTTGTCCAAAGTCGACTCGGTGGTGCTTTTAATGTTGATGAGCATCAAGCTTTAGCTGCTTATTTATTTGCTTATTATGCTAAAGGCTATGAGGCTGACCCTAGTTTGTTTATCCAGCAGTTGACGGATGAACAACTGACAAGATTAGCAACTGAGCTTACTTTGCTTAGTGTCAATGATGAATATGACGAACGAGAGCTTGATGATTACATGAGATGGATTGAAACTTATCCAAAACGGGTAGAGTTACAGCAGAAGGAACTTGAAGTGAAGAAAGAAAAGGATCCAATAAAAGCAGCAATGATGCTTACAGAAATTCAACGACTGAAGCAGATGCTGTAAGAAAGTTAAATTAAGCGTTGGTTGGAACAATGGAAGGAGGGGATCGAATGACTGATAAGCCATTACGTCCGTTAGCGGAAGGTGAATTATCAATCGATCAAGTGAAAGAACAATTAGTAGAGCTAGGGAAAAAGCGCGGTGTGTTAACATATACCGAAATTACAGAGAAATTAGCCGCTTTTGACCAGGATTCGGAACAAATGGATGAATTTTTTGAATACCTTGGAGAGCAAGGTGTTGAAATTTCCAATGATTCTGATGATGTTGTGCCAAGTCTGCAACAGACTGAGAAAGAGGAAGAATTTGATCTTAATGATTTAAGTGTTCCTCCTGGTATAAAAATAAATGATCCTGTTCGTATGTATTTAAAGGAAATTGGTCGAGTACCGCTTTTGTCAGCTGAAGAAGAAATTGAACTTGCAAAGAGAATTGAGCAAGGAGATGAAGAAGCGAAACGCCGATTAGCTGAAGCTAATTTACGTCTTGTTGTTTCTATTGCGAAGCGTTATGTTGGTCGTGGTATGCTTTTCCTTGACTTAATACAAGAAGGCAATATGGGTTTAATTAAGGCTGTTGAGAAATTTGACTATGATAAAGGGTTTAAATTTAGTACGTACGCAACATGGTGGATTCGTCAAGCGATTACTCGTGCGATTGCAGATCAAGCAAGAACGATTCGAATTCCCGTTCATATGGTTGAAACGATTAATAAGCTTATTCGTGTGCAACGGCAATTGCTACAAGATTTTGGTCGTGAGCCTACCCCTGAAGAAGTGGCAGAGGAGATGGAATTAACTCCTGAAAAGGTTCGTGAGATTCTTAAAATAGCCCAAGAGCCTGTATCATTGGAAACACCAATTGGTGAAGAGGATGATTCACACTTAGGAGATTTCATTGAAGATCAGGAGGCTTTAGCTCCGTCAGATGCTGCAGCATATGAACTTTTGAAAGAACAATTAGAGGATGTACTAGATACATTAACTGATCGTGAAGAAAATGTGCTCCGTCTGCGTTTTGGTTTAGACGATGGTCGAACACGTACACTTGAGGAAGTTGGGAAAGTGTTCGGGGTTACTCGTGAAAGAATTAGACAAATTGAAGCGAAAGCACTTCGAAAGCTTCGTCACCCTAGTCGAAGTAAACGATTAAAGGATTTCTTAGAATAAGCTCTAGGTTAAAAGGAGTAATAGGTAGATCACAAGTGGCTGTTCTCTTTTAAACAAAAGAACAGTCCTTTTCTTTTAAATCCAGGAGGAGAACATGAGGAAAGAGCGAAAAGAAATCGTTATTCAAGAAATTAAGCATTGGCGAAATTCTAAGCTGTTACCAGAGCATTATTGTGATTTTTTATTAACCTTATATATGGAAGGAGAAGGAGCTAGTGAAAAAGGCTTCTTTAAAAAATTCACTCTAATTCCGTTAATAATGGTGTACGCTATGTTTTTGTTAACAGCTCTTATCTTTTATTTTACTCAATTTCCATTATTATTGCAAATCGGAATTGCGATTATTTTTACTGTAGCTATTTTTATGATTGCTAAGCAAGTCGAACAGCATTCATTAGTACTCGCTCGTCTATATCAATTAATGGCTGTGATGATTGTTTATTTATTGATGATGCAAATAGGCTTTGCCATAATGGAAAATCATATGCTTGTTTTAGGATTGGCAACACTTATAAATGGGTTAATCTGGGCATTAATAGGTTGGAAATGGAAATCAAAATTATTTTTCCTTTCTGGAGTAATGGCTTTCATTTTAGCGATTGTCATCTATATTCGATAAAAGAGTGACAAAAAAAGCAAAACTAGAGACAATCCCTTTTCTTTCATTTCATTTTACAGTAGAATGAGATAGGGAATTATTAACGTCTACATAACTTGACGAGCTTTCATTACAATTGAAGGAGGATATGACATTGAAAGGAAAACCACTATTACCTTTTGCTATAACAGCAATTGTTGGAATTTTATTAATGGTAGCCCTATCATTTTGGGCGATGGATCAACGAGCACAAATGGATTCAGACGAAGAAGCAGAAGAAGAGATTGTCATTGATGACCCAATCGTAGCAGGAGAAGAATTATATTCGCGTTCATGTATTTCCTGTCATGGCGGAGATTTAGCGGGGACATCTGGTCCTGCATTGAATGCTCTTGAAGGAGAACTAACAGCCGAAGAGATCGTTGATATTATTCATACAGGACCTGGTACGATGCCTGCTTTTGATAATTTGAGTGATCTAGAGGCAGATGCGATTGCACAATATTTATTATCAGAGTCTGAATAATGAGAAGGGGGTATTTTAAAAGGGAGGGATCCTTTTTGAAATACCTTTTCTTTTCCTATAAAAGAGTGTTTAAAAGGCACAAAAAATATATTCGCGGGCACTGAAAAAGGAAAGGAGGGATATGCCGTGAATGCAATTCAATTGTCAGAACGGTTGTTGGCAGTTGCAAAGGAAGTTCCAGAAGGTGCTATGTTAGCAGACATTGGTTCAGATCATGCTTACTTACCGTGTTATTTAAGCCTGCACAATAAAGTGAAATTTGCAGTGGCAGGAGAAGTGAATGAAGGGCCTTATCAATCAGCTAAAGCTCAAGTGAAACGTTTACGTTTAGAGAAAGATGTTTCTGTGCGAAAGGGCGACGGCTTAAATGTCATGATGTCAGGTGAAGTTGATGTCATTACAATTTGCGGAATGGGGGGAGGACTCATTTCAACGATATTAGAAGAAGGAAAGGATAAGCTTGACGGGGTTTCAAGGCTCATTTTACAACCAAATGTAACAGCACATCTAGTTCGTAACTGGCTAAGAAGACGAAATTGGAAGCTTATTCATGAATCAATTATAGAAGAAGATGGTAAGATTTATGAAATCCTTGTAGCTGAACGTGGAGATGATCAAGAGATATATTTAGACAATGAAGAAGTGAAAATGCTAGTAGGTCCGTATTTAATGAAAGAAAAATCATCTGTCTTCAGGAAAAAGTGGGAGCTTGAAATTGAAGGCTGGAAACGTATTATACGATCACTTGAAAAAGCAAAGCAGGAAGATAAGGAAATACAAAGAAAGAAAATGGAACTAAAGAAAACAATTGAGATGGTAGAGGAGGTCATTCAATGAAACCGTTAAATGGACAAGTGCTTATTCAAGAGTTTGAGGCGTGGTCACCGAAATCCTATGCAGTTGAAGGGGATAGAAATGGATTAATGATTGGTACATTAAACAAGCCGATTTGCAAGGTTATGGTGGCACTGGACGTACTTGAAGAAGTAATCGATGAAGCGATTAATGAAAAGGTGGATTTAATTGTTGCGCATCATCCACTTTTGTTTAGACCGTTAAAGAAAATTGATACAGATACACCTCATGGCCGAATTGTTGAAAAAGCGATAAAGCATGATATTACGATTTATGCAGCTCATACAAACTTGGATGTGGCTCCAGGTGGTGTGAATGATAGGATGGCTGAGGCATTAGGGTTAAAAAATATAGATGTATTGGCCCCTACACAGTCCGTTGATTTAATAAAGTTAGCTGTTTTTGTACCGGAAAGTCATGAAGAGGATATACGATGTGCTTTAGGGGAAGCAGGAGCAGGGAACATTGGCGATTATAGTCATTGCAGTTACTCCTCTAAAGGTATCGGTCGTTTCCTACCTGGTGATAGTACGAACCCGCATATTGGTGAACGCGGAGGAAAGCTAGAGGAAGTGAAAGAGGTGAAAATTGAAACAATTCTTCCAGTGACTATGAAGAAGAGGGTGCTCAATGCAATAATAAAAGCTCATCCGTATGAAGAGCCTGCTTATGACATTTATCCACTTGATAACACAGGTAATGTGTTAGGGTTAGGGCGAATTGGAGTATTGGAGAAGGAAATTTCTTTGGAAGTCTTTGCGGAACATGTTAAGCAAGTATTTAGTGTGAAAGGTGCGCGTGTCGTTGGTGACCTTCAAACTCCGATCAAAAAGGTAGCTGTTTTAGGTGGAGATGGAAATAAATACATAAATCATGCGGTTTTTAAAGGAGCAGATGTTATCGTAACGGGTGATGTATACTATCATGTTGCTCATGATGCTATGATGGCTGGTTTATCCGTTGTTGATCCTGGTCACAATGTAGAGAAAATTATGAAGGAGTCCGTTAAACACTTCTTTGAAAATGTTATTCACGAGAAAAAAGCTTCAACGGAAGTAATCGCATCAAAAATACATACAGATCCATTTCAATTTGTGTAAAATGGATAGGATGCCAAGTTAACTCATCTGTAGTAAAAACGCATTGAGAAATGACTCTCAATAGCGTTTTTACGTTTTCGCTTATTTTTTGTTGATAACACTTGGGGAGGTGTTCCTCAGTTTGTCCAAGGAAACCCATTAAGAGTCAATGCTTATTTCAATTTTACCTTAGGCAGAATTTTCTTGAGATTAATCTCGCGTTGTGTTTCCCATGTCACTTCTTTACTTACATCATAATGTTCTAAAAAGGTAATAACTGCTTTCGTTATAGGAGTAGGTGTAGAGGCTCCTGAAGTAACTCCAACAGTCTCGACGTTTGAAAGCCACTCCAATTTCAATTCAGATAAATCTCCAATTCGATAAGCCTTCGTACCAGCAATTTGTTCAGATACTTGAGCTAAACGATTTGAATTGTTACTCTTAGGATCACCTACTACTATTACAAGGTCGCACTCCTTAGCTTGTTCGGCAACAGCTTCTTGACGAACTTGAGTGGCTAAACAGATTTCATTATGAACTTCAGCATGGGGGTATAGCTCCATCGCTTTTTTCATAATGTCACTTACATCCCATTGACTCATTGTCGTTTGATTTGTAATGATGATTTTAGAAGAGCTTAGGTGCAATGTTTCTACATCCTCCACAGATTCTACTAAATGGACTGCTTGTGGAGCAACCCCTATGGCGCCTTCGGGTTCAGGATGCCCTTTTTTTCCAACATAAATGAACTCATACCCTTCAGCTTGCTTTTCTTTAATGAGATCATGAGTACGGGTTACATCAGGGCACGTTGCATCTACGACTGTTAAGCCTTTTTCTTTTGCTAGCTTACGGACTTCTGGAGAAACCCCATGAGCCGTGAAGATGACTGTACCTTTATTAACTTTTTGTAAAATGTCTAATCGGTTTGGTCCATCTAATGAGATGATTCCTTCCTCAGAAAATGCATCTGTTACATGCTTATTGTGGACAATCATTCCGAGAATATAAATAGGGCGAGGTAAATCTAGGTTTGCTGCTGCTTGGCGAGCAAGAACCATTGCATCGACAACGCCGTAACAGTAGCCTCTTGGAGATATTTTCTTAACATTCATAGCTTTTGGCCTCCTCGTTGTTTTCCAACGGTATACAAAGACAATAGAGATGCTCCAATGATTAGTTGAAACATCTCTATGCTTATTTATTCTTTTAGTATAAAGGAGTTTATCGAATGTGACAATCCTTACGCTTGTTTCATTTCAAGTAAAGCATCATCAATAAATTCATATGCTTGCTCTTCAGACATATCATTGACAAGAACAAGCTCACTTGCAATCATCTGTCGGGCTTTTTGCAGGTGATTCCGATCTTGAATATGGAGACCGTTTGCTCTTTCTGTCTGTTTACGTGAAAGAGACGATATTAAGTGTGCAGCATCGATGATACTACCACTTTTTAATAAATTTTCGGTTTCGCGAGAGAAATGACTTGTAGTTGGCGGTAAGTCAGGTCCATTTTGTAAGGCTTCTATAAGTGAATCTAGTTCGGATTGATCAATCACCTTTCGTAAACCAGAATCATTAATACGGTTTTCAGGGAGCATTAACGTCACATCAACTAGTGGAAAATGAAGAATGTAGTAGGAAAGGATTTCACCTAATACGTCTTTCTCTTCAATATCCTTTATTGTTCCAGCTCCGTGGAAAGGGTAGACAACATGGTCGCCGACATTAAACATGGGCATTCCTCCAATCGAGTATTACCTTTATTATACCAAAAAAAATACAAAAAGTAAATTTTACTACTGATAGGGTTTGTTTGTCAATTACTAAATTTTAAAAAGTCTATTCTATTCATATGCAAAATTCATTTAAATATACAATTTTGGAGCAGGAATTCCATTGATTGTTGTTTTTTTGTTTGATTGTTTAGACAGTTTGGACGTAACCTCTACTTCTTCTTTTACTGTAACGGGCGTGGTTCCCTCTGAATCGGCGGTAGAGGTGTTATGATCTTCCACACCTTCGTTGCCGGATACTGTTTCGCCGTCATCAGAACTATCAGAACTTCTCATAATCTTCCATATCATCGGCATATTGCGGATTAAAGGGCCATATTGTTGAACCATTGGCATGACTTGTTGTGTTAGACCGACTATACGTTGAGCATTTGTAAGCATTGTTGTTAAATTCATTCCACTACCTGTGGCAGATGAAAGGCCACTTCCCATTAAGCCTCCCATTGTTTGAGAAGCTCCGCCACCTAAACCGAAAAGACGTGATAAAAGCCCACCACCACCTCCACCCGATAAAAGTGAACCTGCTGCTGACCCAGGGAAAGATGGAGGAGGGGTTGGTGGAATCATACCACTTGTCATAGCTGATTGCATAGGAATTGAGCCAAATGGTGGTCCAAATTGATGCATAATCGAAACTCCTTTCAATAGACATTTATTAAATAAAAGAGCAGTAAGTCATTCTGTGAAGAGTGTCTGCTTCGTACGTTACACGTGGATCTGAAGTTAGGTCACGTTTTTAGCAACTCAGAATCATTATAGTGATTACGTACAACGCAATTAAGAAAAGCTGCTACTCCAATTTTCTTATCAGATTCCTTATAAATAGTTATATGCATATGTGATACTTGCTGTGATTATAGCCAAGCTATAAAAGAGTATGGTAAAATGAACTATTGCGATGATGCAGGAGAAAGTGGGAATTGATATGAAAGCAGATAATTTTAAACGATTTAACCTAAAATCATATTTAATTGAAGCGTTAAGTGAACAAGGGTTTCAGCTTCCAACAGATATTCAAGAGCGGCTTATCCCGGCAATTAAGAGTGGAAAAGACGTGATTGGACAATCTCAAACCGGAACAGGAAAGACGTTGGCTTTTCTATTACCGATCATTGATAAGATTGATTTAGCAAGACATGAAGTACAAGCTGTCATTACAGCGCCTACAAGAGAGTTAGCATCTCAGCTTTTTAATGAGTTAAAGAATCTCGTTGATGTCGCAAACGAGGAACAGCGTGTTCATGTAAAGTTATTAGTCGGTGGTACGGATCGACAGCGAATTGTTGAAGGGATGAAAGTACAGCCTCAAATAGTCGTAGGCACGACAGGTCGATTAGCTGATTTAGTGCAAGATCAAGTTCTTCATGTTCATACAGCAAAAATGCTTGTTGTCGATGAAGCTGATCAAATGCTCGATATGGGCTTTATTGATGATGTGGATCGAGTTGCATCTAGGATGGACGAACAGTTGCAAATGATGGTGTTTTCTGCGACCATTCCTGAAAAGCTACAGCCTTTCTTGAAAAAATATATGAATGATCCACGTCATGTACAAGTTCAACCTAATCAAGTGGCAGCGAAAAAAATAGAACATCGAATTGTACCGTTACGTCATCGAGCTAAATTAGACTTTGTTGCTGAGTTAGCGAAATCAATTAATCCATATTTAGCGATTATATTCACAAATACGAAGGAACAAGCTGATGAGGTTGCAAATAGGCTGCTGCATGAGGGCCTAAATGTAGAGAAATTGCATGGCGGGTTACAACCGAGAGCACGAAAACAAGTGATGAGACTTGTTAATGAGGTGAAGGTTCAATATTTAGTTGCAACGGATCTAGCAGCAAGAGGTATTGATATTAAAGGAGTAAGTCATATTATTAATTATAATTTGCCTCAAGATTTAGATTTTTATATTCATCGTGTTGGCCGAACGGCGCGTGCTGGTGCAGATGGTATTGCTTTTACTATTTTTGAATCAGAGGATCAACAGGCGATTGAGAAGCTATTAAAGAGAGGTATTTCATTTACGTACGCTGATTATAAGCAAGGAAACTGGATCATGCTAGATCGACCACCATTAGGGGTTCCTGGAAAGAGAAAAAGTATAAATCGTCAAACAGAAGATAGCCGTCCACATAAAAAAGTGGAGAAGGTTAATACAGGTGGAAAAGCTGTTGCTAAGCCAAAAAGAGTAAAACCAGGATATAAGAAAAAAGCAAAGCGATTACAGGATGAACAAGCAAGGCGACAAAGAAGACAGAAAAAATAGCAATGCCTAAAGGGAGAGAGAAATGATGACATTGAAAATTGGTTCACACGTATCCATGAATGGAAAGAAAATGCTATTAGGTGCAAGTGAAGAAGCTGTATCATATGGCGCTACGACGTTTATGATCTATACAGGTGCTCCGCAAAATACAAGAAGAAAAGCCATTGATGAATTAAATATAGAAGCAGGACAAGAGCATATGAAACAAAATGGCATGTCCGACATTGTCGTTCATGCACCGTATATTATTAATATTGGAAATACAACTAAACCAGAAACATTTGAATTGGGAGTTCGGTTTTTGCGTTCTGAAATTGAACGGACAGAGGCGCTAGGCTCAAAGCAAATTGTTCTGCATCCAGGCGCTCATGTTGGAGCAGGTTCAGAAGCAGGAATTGAAAAGATTATCTCAGGATTAAATGAAGTATTTGAAGAAAAGCGTGATGTCCAAATTGCTTTAGAAACAATGGCAGGGAAAGGTTCTGAATGTGGGCGCTCATTTGAAGAATTAGCTGCTATTATGGATGGTGTTACTCATAATGAGAGGTTATCTGTTTGTTTTGATACATGTCATACACACGATGCGGGTTACAACATTGTAGAAGATTTTGATGGTGTATTAGATCAGTTTGACCGCATTATTGGATTAGATCGATTAAAAGTATTACATGTAAATGATAGTAAAAATGAAAGAGGAGCAGCGAAAGATCGTCACGAAAATATCGGCTTTGGTCATATTGGTTATAAAGCACTTCATTATATTGTGCACCACCCACAATTAAAAGACGTTCCAAAAATTTTGGAAACGCCATATGTTGGAGAAGATAAGAAAAACAAAAAACCACCATATAAGCATGAAATTGAAATGTTAACAAAAGGTGAATTTGAAAATAGTTTGCTTGAAAAAATTATCGGTGCAAATGGATAGTGATATCCCATTTAAAAATAAAAAACGTTTAGTCTATGCGAGGAAGCGGACTAAACGTTTTTTTATAAAAATGAAAACGTTATATTTTACAGAAGTGGTTACGGAGAAATCAAAGAAGATCCAAGTGAATTCGCGGGTGGTAATCGCTTCACTCGTTACACGATATTTGAAAGAACCCAAATTCATAACAACCCTTAAAATCGTTGTAACGGCTTCGCACAACGCCTATAGAAATTGCTTTAAAAGCTGCTGAATGACGGATGTGACATATGGATCGACTTCCGTTTGGAGACGATGTAGCATGCGTTCGAGTTGTGCTTGGTCAGCGACATTAATATGTTCTGAACGTAAAATAGTGATCACTTTATCTGCTTGTGATTTACTTAAAGCAACGTTATATTGCTTTGCTAATTGAATAAGTTCAGGTGATGTGATCGAATTAACTTTCTGATTAACAAGCTGTTGCATAATACTATTCATCAGGACACCTCTTTCAACATACTTAATGATAAAATGGGCTACGCTTATGTGTTTAGCATATGAAAACGATCATAAATGGTGATTTAATCAAAGAGTATAATTCGAAAAACTAGAAATAATTTAAGTAAAAAAAAGGATTTTCTAGAAAGTTAGTCGAAAGTTTATTAATGAATACATGTGCATGTATAGCCTTGTTAATTTGTGGAATGTGATAGAAATTGCTTTACAAAGGTAAAAAAAGGAGTGCGATATTTAATGGATGCATCTCATATGAATTCGATCATATCCATAAAAAAAGGTCATTCGAATGAACCAGACTACAAGTTGATGGAGTATCTTGGCATTCCTTATCTTGAAGTAAATAACCAGCTGTATATTGTTAAATGTCATGATTCGGTTTTAGAATCGTTACGTCTTGAAGAAAATAATGTTGTACACAAATCATTAACTGAAATGGAATTAAGTCATCCGATTTTTTCAGCTATGAAAACTGCTACAAAAAAAGTATTGATGAGTGGGGAACGTGTGACAGTAGAATGTGAACTAGAAGAAAATCTTTACTCTGTGAAAGCATTACCTTACTCGATGGATCGTGTGATCATTTGTATAGAAGACAAAAGTTTACAAAAGCAGTTTCAAAATTTATTAACCTTTCATCATCAAATGGAAGCGGTGTCACATATTGCTGCAGGTGTTGCTCACGAATTACGTAATCCATTATCGGTCATCAAAGGATTTATGCAGCTATCTAATTTAACAAACGATTATGGAAAATATTATTCCACGATTTTATCTGAACTTGATCGTATGAATGCGATTATAGAAGATTTTCTTTCGGTATCAAAGAAGAAAAGTGGTCGAAATATTCATTCACCATTGGATATTATGCAGTCATTAGTCGAGATTATGAAATCAGAATGTTTATTGCATAACGTTCATTTATCGTATCAATTTATTGAGTCAGAGGTTAAAGTTCTTGTAAATGAATCAATGATTAAGCAAGTCATGTTAAATCTTTTACGAAATGCAATTGAAGCTTTTGAACAGGAGCACGTAGAACGCAGGTTGCATATTCAGACTACTTTGAATAACGAATACTATACGATTTCAGTTGAGGATAATGGAAAAGGTATTCCTGAGGACGTTCTTGCTCAAATCGGTCGCCCTTTTTTCACAACTAAAAAAAGTGGAACGGGTATTGGAGTTGCCCTTTGTAAAAAAATTGTTGAGGATCATGGTGGTAGCTTTCAAATTAAAAGTACGTATAATGTAGGTACAACGGTGACTATTACTATACCAACACATATGGAAAGGGAAAGCCAATAAATAAGAAAAGCAAAGACGGAGGAACCGTCTTTGCCTATTCAGCGTCGCTTATAAAAAAACGGGAAGCCATTTCATAGAAGTACAGTTGACTTTGTATCGGTTGCTTTTGAGCGGGGCGTTCGATGTATTGATAATCTCCATCGGGTTTTTGTTCACGTGCTTTCATATTATCCATTAAGGTGAGTTCTAAAATATCTTTAATTCGCGCTTGTATGGAAGGTGAGATAATCGGAAAGAGAATTTCGATTCTTTTTTCCATATTGCGTGTCATCCAATCTGCCGAAGACAGATAGAACCTTTCGTCTCCGCCATGATGAAAATAAAAAATACGGCTATGCTCAAGAAAACGGTCAACGATACTGATCACACGAATATTTTCACTCACATCTTCGATACCTGGGCGAAGACAGCAAGTTCCTCTTACTATTAAATCTATTTCTACTCCGGCTTGAGAAGCTTCATATAGCTTTAAAATCAACGGTTTGTCAGTAAGTGAATTCATTTTGGCGATAATTCGTCCGTTTCCTGATTCGAGATGAGCTTGAATCTCTTGTTCTATAAGCATGACGAACGTATCGCGAATATCAAGTGGAGCGGTAGATAGAAAGTGCCAATTAGGCTTTTCGCTATAGCCGCTTAAATGATTAAAAAAATTCGTTGCATCAATACCAATCTTCTCATTTGAAGTTAATAGCCCCATGTCGGTATATAGCTTTGCCGTCGAATCATTATAATTACCAGTACCTAAATGAACAAATCTTTGAATTTGTCCGTGATCATGACGTACAACGAGCGTAATTTTACTATGTGTCTTTAAGCCAGTAATGCCATAAATGACGTGAACGCCAGCTTTTTCTAGTTTTTTTGCCCATTGAATATTATTCTCTTCATCAAAGCGTGCTTTTAACTCGACTAGGACGGTCACTTGTTTTCCATTTTCTGCAGCGAGTGCTAATGCGTGAATGATCGGTGAATCGCCACTCACACGATAGAGCGTTTGTTTAATGGCTAATACATTTGGATCATCAGCCGCTTTAGTCATGAAATCAACGACAGGCTGAAAGGACTCATATGGATGATGTAAGAAAATATCTTTTTTTGAGATAGCATCAAAAATATCTTCTTCACCAATTAAATCCTCTGGAGGTTGTGGAATCCATGTTTCATTGGCTAAATGCTCATGTTCTATAGATAGTTGTTTATAAAGCTTAAATAAAAAGGTAAGATCTAAAGGCCCTTGTAACGAATAAATATCATTCTCGTGCAATTCAAGTACATCTTGAAGCAAATGCAGAACATTTTGATCCATCATTCCTTCTTGCATTTCAAGGCGGACTGCCTCGCCCCATTTTCGTTTCTTTAGTTCCTTTTCAATTTCACTTAACAAGTCTCGAGCGCCCTCTTCATGAATCGTTAAATCGGCATTTCTTGTTATTCGAAAAGGTGAAACGGACTTCACAGTATATCCCTTGAATAATTGATAAATAAAATGGCTAATGACATGTTCAAGTAATATATATTGTTCCTTACCTTTTGTTTCAGGTAGCTGTATATATCTTGTTAGTACTGCAGGAACTTGAACGATAGCGAGCTGATCACGGTCTGATTGACCATGCTTCGTTAATAAGACAGCGAGGTTTAAGCTCTTATTAAGAAGCATTGGAAAAGGTCGATAGGCGTCTATTGCCATTGGTGTTAAAACTGGGAAAATGTAGTGCTGAAACTTATCCTCTAGGAAGGAAAGTTGTTCAACATCACATTCATCAATAGATAAGAATTGAAATCCTTCATGGTAAAGCATCGGTAGCAATGTTTCAGTAAACACGTTATCTTGTAATTGCACTAATGCGTGATTTTTTTTCGAGATGCGACTAAGCTGCTGCTTAGGTGTTAATCCAGCCTTGTTTTCTGGTTTATTAAACCCTGCCTTTACTTGGTCTTGGAGTCCAGCCACTCTGACCATAAAAAATTCATCAAGATTTGAGCTAAATATGGCTAAAAATTTAAGTCGTTCTAACAAAGGGTTTCGCTCATCAATAGCTTCTTCTAATACACGTTCATTAAATGCAAGCCAACTTAATTCTCGATTGTTATAATAAGCTGGGTTTTCAAGGTCTATCATTATTTTTTTAGTATCATTTTGACTTTGCACCATGTAACTCAACCTTCCTCTACAGTTCATTACTTCATTTTAACATTCGATTGTAAATTTTATGTAAAGATTAGTGAGATAGAACGGTAGCCTCTTGAAAATGTAAGGCAAAGGAGTGTTTTAGCGCTTTTTCTAAATGTTTTATATATTTGTCTGCGTAAAATTGCTCAAAGTAAGGGTCATTCTTATAAATAATAGGAATGACGTAGCCTGTTTTACCTTTTTTTATTTGTCCGATATCGATAATGGCTTTTTGATGTGTACAATCAAGGACATAAGCGATTTTTAAAATAGCACCTAATGTTTCATATAATTTCAAATGGGTCTTAGATAAAAGTTTTTTGAAAGGCTTCGCGTATGTTTGTAACTGAGATTTTGATTTGAAGGATGCAAGTAAAGCGATCGCGAGCCGTTCCTGATGACTTAAACCATCAATGGTCATGTTTGTTAGCAAGTAAAACGTATTTTGACTACTCATTTCCTGATTAATGTATTGCCCCATATAAAAAACATTCGCTCCATAACGAAGGATGCGCAAGGTTTCATCTTCATTATGCTTCACCATAAGAGGTGAGAGTTGTTCATATAATTTCTTTGCGATGAAATGAATTTGATTAGCTTGATTCAATTGTATTTCGTAGGATTTTGCTAATTGAAATAAACTTTCCTCAGCGACATTAGGAAAAAAGGTTGTTTCCATCTTACGTAGTAATTCTTCATAAAAGACGCCGTCTCTTAATCCTTTACGACTCATAATGAATGTTTCGGCTTTAACATAATGAACAATGGATGCAATTACTTCAGCTGCAGGTATAATAATGTCCGCTCGATCTTTTGATAAACCATCAATCGTTAAACGCTGTTCGTAATTCGTTCGTTGAAGCTGTTGGTTCAACTGCATGAGTTCGCTTGTAGGGTATTCATATTGATGGATACCCGTAAGTGGATATTGTGATTGCCTCTGGTGTATCAAAGATAAATTACGAGCACTCCCGCCAATGCCGATAACAGATTGGACTGTTAGTGACTTTAGCCACGATAAGGACTTGAGTTGATTTAAGATGAACCTTCGTAATAGCTGAATTTGTTTCGATTGCGACCGATCAGAAGAAAAGAACTGCTTTTGCAACGTAACGGCTCCAAATGGAAAGCTATGATAGTAAACGAGCTTTCTGTTATGAAAATAAGTAATCTCTGTACTTCCACCACCGATATCAATCGTAAGTCCGGTTTCAATTGACATCGAATTAACGACTGCTAAGTAACCATAAAAAGCCTCTTCATATTCAGATAAAATTTGGATGTCGAGGTTAAGTTTCTTTTTTATTAATTTGATAATTTCTTGTTTATTTTCAGCTTTGCGCATCGCAGCAGTAGCAATAATCTGCACATTTTTAATTCGGTGAGCGTTCAAAATGGTTTGGAAACGAGATAACGTATCAAGAATCAATTGAATCCCATTATTCGATAAAATACCTTGGTCATCAAGGTGAGAGCTTAATCGTGCAACGGTTTTAAAATTATATAGCTCCTTATAACGTCCATTTTTTTCAATTTCATTTATGACAAGACGTATCGAATTCGACCCCATATCAACGATCGCAAATAAAGTAGACATACTAGCACTCCTAACCAAATCAGTTTTCAATAAAATGAAGGAACTTTTCATTAGTATAGCTTATGGGTGGACAGATGACAAAAAAGGTCTATAATAGGAAAGGATACAATTTAAATCGTAATTATTCTTACTCAATAATATGAATAAAGAAGGTGGACAAAGATGACGAAACAGCAATTAAATGAAGCCATAAAAATGAATCAAGTTTCTTTTCGTTACGATCATCGAAACGTCCTTGAGGATATATCTTTTACTGTACGGAGGGGAGCCTTTTTAGGATTAGTTGGACCAAATGGCTCTGGTAAATCTACACTTATTAAGTTAATGCTTGGCTTGTTACCGATGCAACAAGGTCAAATAGAATTGTTCGGTACGAAAGTGTCTAAATTTCGTATGTGGGATAAAATTGGGTTTGTTTCACAAAAGGCTAACAGTTTTAATAGTGGTTTTCCTGCTACTGTATTTGAGGTCGTATCAATGGGATTGTATGGAAAAGTGGGGATGTTTCGTTTCTTAACAAAAGCGCATAGGCAAAAAGTTAGAGAGACGGTTGAAATAGTAGGAATGAGTGAATATCTTCACCAAAATATTGGCGAACTTTCTGGGGGTCAGCAGCAGCGTGTCTTTATCGCTCGTGCCTTAGTTAGTGATCCTGAGCTTCTTATTCTTGACGAACCGACAGTTGGTGTTGATGTGAAAAGTGTACAGCAATTTTATTCCTTACTTGATCAATTAAATTGTGAAAAAGGCATTACATTGATTATGGTGACTCATGACATTGGGGCAATGACTAATCATGTAACAGATGTTGCCTGTCTTAATAAGTCTCTTCATTTTCATGGCAACACAGCTGATTTTGAAGCCAATCAAGACTTATCGGCCTTTTATGGTCATGACGTACATTTGCTCACTCATAATCATGGGGGTCATTAACGAAATGGTTGAGTTGTTTTTACGGTACGAGTTTCTACAAAATGCACTATATGCAGGAATATTAATTGGTTTTTTGGCTCCGCTATTAGGTGTCTTTCTTGTTGTGAGGAGACTCTCTCTTATTGCAGATGCCTTATCTCATATTGCGCTAGCTGGAATTGCTGCAAGTTTATTTATCGGTAAGACATGGCCTCAGCTTCCTGTTGCTGGTCCTTATTCGATGGGGATGTTCTTTTCGGTTATTGGCTCATTGCTAATTGAAAAGCTGAGAACAGCGTATACGTATTATAAAGAAATTGCGATACCAATTATTTTATCAGGTGGTATTGGGTTAAGTGTTGTTTTTCTTTCATTAGCAAATGGTTTTAATAATGATTTGTTTCAATATTTATTTGGAACTGTTATGGCAGTCAGTAGACAAGATGTATGGACAATAACTGTCATTACAGGCTTTGTCTTTATTGTGATTGTACTATTTTTTAAGGAATTATTCTTTTTATCCTTTGATGAAGATCAAGCCATTGTGTCAGGAATTAATCGAAAGCTCGTTCATTTTATTTTTATTGTGATGGTGGCTTTAGTCATTGTTGTTTCAATGAGAATCGTCGGAATTTTACTCGTATCAGCACTTATGACGTTACCTGTTGCAGCAGCGATGCGATTTGCAAAAGGCTTTAAGCAATTATTTGTTTATTCGATCGTATTTGGTGAGCTTTCAGTTATTGTTGGTCTTATTTCAGCCTTTTATCTCGATGTTGTACCTGGTGGAATGATTGTGATGGTGGCTGTTTGTATCTTACTTCTTTCACTAACGGTAAAAACGACAATCAAGAGAAAGAAGGTCGACTTATATGATTGAATTATCATTTATTGAACGTGGGATCGTTGCAGGAGTGATCATTGGGTTGATAGCACCAATTATTGGTTCGTTTTTACTCGTTCGAAGAGTGTCTGTTATTTCAGAATCGATTTCACATATTACGTTAACAGGAATATCAGCAGGTGTTTTATTAGGAACGATGAGTCATTGGTTTTCATCTGTTAGTCCTATTTTCTTCGGTTTATTGTTTGCGATAGTAGGGGCTCTGTTGACAGAACGGCTACGATTGATTTATAAGGATTTTCAGGAATTAGCTGTTCCAATCATTTTGTCTACAGGGATTGGATTGAGTGCAATTTTCATTAGCTTAGCAAGGACGGGCTATCAGGAATGGTATTCGTACTTGTTTGGAAGCATTGTCAGTGTAACAATGGGTGACATCTATTTTATTTTAGCAACGACAATTGTGATCTTATCGGTTGTTTTACTTTTATACAAAGAGTTTATTTCCGTATCATTTGATCACGAGTTCGCAAAAACATCAGGAATTCCTGTACGAGCAATCAATTTAATTTTTGCCATTTTAACAGCATTTATGATTTCGATGTCGATTAAAGTCGTCGGTATTTTGTTAATAGGCGCTTTGATTGTCATTCCCGTGGCAACGAGTATTCAATTAGCGAAAAGCTTTAAGCAACTCCTTTTATATGGGATTATCTTTGCTGAACTTGCTGTATTAATGGGCATGTACCTTTCTTATCAGTTTATGATTGCTACAGGTGGGATGATCGTGATTGTTGCTTTGTTTATTCTTACTTTGGTGTTAGTATATAAGAAAGGAAAGCAGGTACTATTTAAATAAATCGTCAATTATATACAGGCTACATCGGTAAGAGGAGTGGTTAGGAATGAATGTAACAGAAGCAATGGATTGCCTAAAGGAACGTGGATATAAGCACACAGGTAAACGTGAGGATATGCTACATCTATTTGCGAACGAAAAAAGGTATTTGTCGGCTAAAGATGTGTTAGAGTTCTTACAGCCTGATTACCCAGGTATGAGCTTTGACACGATTTATCGTAATTTAGCTTTGTTTTCGGAATTAGGAATATTGGAAACAACAGAATTAGACGGAGAAAAACGATTTCGTTTTACATGTTCTACGAACTCTCACCATCACCATTTAATTTGCTTAGAATGCGGGAAAACAAAGCATATTGATAACTGTCCAATGGATTCGATTTCAAGTTCATATCCTGACTTTGAGGTGACAGGACATAAATTCGAAATTTATGGTAAGTGTGAAGATTGTAAGTCATAATGCCAACACTTCACACGGGTGATATCCCTTCGCTTGTACAAGCTAAAAATCAGGAGGGGGATACAAATGGCCAAGCCGGTTGTGAAGTGTCATGTATCAAACTGTTCTTATTGGGGAAATGGAAACCGTTGTCAAGCGGAAGCTATTTTAGTGGAAATGGATGCGCATGCTGAACGTGACTATTCTGCAGAATTTAGTGAAGAATTAAGTGAGCAAACGAATCACGCACGAGAGCCTGCACAAACGTGCTGTCATACGTTTAAACCGAAATGTAAATAAAATAAAAAAGAGTGTGGCGTTCTGCTTAGCCACACTCTTTTTATAGTGAAAGATGTTTATTGGCGTTGTAACGCTTGCTCTGCTAACCATCTTTCCACCCATGCCTTTGCCTCTAACCAATTTGTAGCACGAATGACGAGTTCAGGTGCTGGTAGGCGATTGTAGGGAGTATCTAATAAGATGACAGGAATTTGAAACTCTTCAGCTATCGCGACTGCATTATCATGCTTGTCTTCAAAAAATATGTCTACTTCGTGTTCTTTAATGGCGTCTAGCTTATCGTGCTTGCCAACTAATTCAATGTGATCAAATGGTAATTGTTTTTCGGTAAACCATTGATGGGTAATATCAGTTAAATGCTTCCTTCTCGCTGTAATGTAAACAAGATCATGATGTTTGCTCCACTCATGTAGCGTTTGTTCTGCATTCATTGCAATCGGAGCTTCTGAATAGATCGTTCCTTCAAACTGTCCCATCCACTCCCAAAATTGTTCTTCAGTAATACCTAATATTGACGTTAAGTCGTATTCAATCAAATGATCTAGCGTTAAATTTTTTTTGAAATGCTTATTTAGGTAGGGAATAAATGTATTTGGATCGGTAACTGTCCCGTCAATGTCAAAACCCATACGTTTCTTCTTCATATTATCACCTCAACAACTTTACCTTACAGTAATTTTGAAGCAAGGTCTAGTTATAAATTTGTAAAGTTTAACACCGATAATTTTGAAAAGGTTGAGTCATACTAAAACTGTTCCCCGAACATATCTCAAAAAGGAGGGACTTCTTATGGCAGAAAACAAAGGGCCAAATCAAAATGAGCCTGTTCGTTTAGTCGATGATAATGATCGCTCATTAACATTGGTTAATAACCATGTTGATGGTCGTGACAATGGACAAGGCTTGAGTTCAGAACCGAATGATGAATTTAATTCAGAAGCAAACTACGACGAAGAGTATGCTCCTGAATATACGTATGATGAGGATTACGATGAGGAAACAGCGATGGAATATGCAAATGGGATTGGAATAGATAGACGCTCTGAGGATGCAGAAACAGCTGAAGCTAATCCGAATGACGTAGCTGCGGGTCGTGGCGTCGGCACATTTGCGATCGTACTTTCTATATTGTCACTGTTTTTCTTACCGATTTTGCTTGGTGCAGCAGGTATTGTTGTAGGATTTATTTCACGGAGAGTTGGATCAAATGCAATGGGGAATTGGGCAATTGGTATTGGTGCGGTTTCCATTATTATGACCGTATTCTTTTCACCATTTTTCTAGCGGGAGATCATGAAGAAAGGGAGTGCAACAGCACTCCCTTTCTTTGCTTTACAATTAAACAGTCGTCTCTTCTTCTGCCTTTTTGGCAAAGAATTCTTCCGCTATCTTATCGACTTCTTTTTTTAGCTCTTCAACCATTGTTTCTTCTGGTACTTTACGAACAATTTCTCCTTTGCGGAAAAGCAAGCCTTCACCACGAGCGCCAGCAATTCCAATGTCAGCTTCACGTGCTTCTCCTGGTCCATTTACGGCACATCCGAGAACGGCTACTTTAATTGGCGCTTTAATTGTAGAGATATACTCTTCAACATCATTGGCAATACTTATTAGGTCAATTTCTATTCGACCACAAGTAGGGCATGATATAAGAGTTGCCGCATTGGCTGCTAATCCAAATGATTTTAATAACTCTCGAGCGACTTTCACTTCCTCTACAGGATCGGCACTTAAAGAAATACGAACCGTATTACCAATGCCTAAATTTAGAATAGCTCCCAGTCCAGCAGCGCTTTTTACAGTTCCGGCAAAGAGTGTTCCAGATTCAGTAATTCCGAGGTGCAGGGGATAACTAAATGCTTTGGCCGCTTTTTCATATGCTTCTATCGCTAAATTCACATCTGATGCTTTCATCGAAACGATAATGTCATGAAAATCAAGATCCTCTAGAATTTTAATATGATGGAGAGCACTTTCAACCATCCCATCTGCTGTTGGATAACCATACTTGTCTAAAATACGCTTTTCTAAAGATCCTGCATTGACACCAATTCGAATAGGGATTCCTTTTTCTTTTGCTGCTTTGACGACGGCTTCCACTTTATGACGTCTACCAATATTTCCTGGATTAATTCGAATTTTGTCAGCTCCACCTTCAATGGCTTTTAGGGCTAGCTTATAGTCAAAATGAATATCCACTACAAGTGGAATGTTAATTCTCGCTTTAATATCTGCGATCGCTTCGGCTGCACGCATATCTGGACATGCAACTCGGACGACTTGACAGCCTGCTTCCTCAAGTCGATTAATTTCTGCAACGGTCGCGTCTACATCATGTGTTTTCGTTGTTGTCATACTTTGAATGACAACTTCATTATTTCCTCCAATCGTCAAATTTCCGACCTTTACGGGACGAGTTTTTGTACGATGAACTAGTTCGGTCATTGACCAATCGCTCCTTTGTTTTGAAGGGAAACCTTCACAAATTCCTAAGACAGTCTCATTCATTTTATCAATGACTTGTTTCATTTGGCAAGGATAAAACTCACTGACTTAAAAATTCACATAATAAATGGTCTTTAAGAGGTTGTACAAAAAGGGTGCATCTTTCTCATAACAAACGGAACAGTGAAGGGTAATTAGGGATAGATTGGAAATAAATATTCGTGTCCAACTTGCATTTCTTCAGGTTCAATTCCATTTAATTGTTTAAAATCAAATATAATTTCTTGGATCGTTGCTGGAATCGGCCCTGTATGTAAATGCTCGACGACAGAAAGAACGGTTTGTCCATGCTCTACTTGAATAACCTCGTATGGTTCATTGTTTGATGTAATGACTTCTGTTGTATGTACTTCATTGGCTTCTGTTTCTGACTCTGACGAGAAGTCTCTTTGTTGATCTTTTTGAGAGAGTCCGTTGGGTAAAGTGCCAATCGTTAGATCATAATAAGTGCTGTATAAAAAAATGAAAATAAGAATAAATGCCAACAGTCTTTTCATATGCTTGTCCTCCTCCGTAGTCTCTTATTTAAGAAGTATATGATTGCAAAGGATGATTTATGCTTAATATGGAAAAAAATTCTTCGTATAATGCAAAAGGTGGTGAATAAAGTGAATATTAAGGGGTCCAATATATCGTTTTCGATATTTTTTATTGGATTATTGCCTTTTATTATGGTAATGGGGAATTCTTTATTCATCCCACTAGTGCCATCTATTCAGAAAACATTTCAATTAACAACTGTTGAAAGTGGTTGGTTTTTAACAAGCTTCTCGGTTCCCGCTGCTTTTTTTGTCCTAATTGGTGGTGTCGTTTCAGATCATTTTGGCCGGAAGCGGATTTGCGCTATTGGCTTGATTCTCATTATAGGAGGGTGTATCCTCTCCACAATTTCTTTATTTTATGTAAGTGCTTCCTGGAACTTTCTTATTGCAGGACGCGTCATTCAAGGAGTAGGCGCTGGAATCGTAAGCCCATTAGCAATGGCTTTTATTGCTGAATTATATGATGGGAAAGAACGGTTAAAAGCGTTCGGTACAATTGAAGTGTATAATGGAGTGGGGAAATTGATCAGTCCAATCTTAGGAGGTTTTATGTTACTCTTATCGTGGAATATAAGTTTTATCTTATATTTAGCTATTGCACTACTTGCTTTAGCAGGGATTTTTATTTCAATACGAAAAGAATCAATAACGAACTCGTCGCTATCGCTGAAACAGTTGATTCGTTCGCAAAATCAAATGTGGCAAGAGCACTGGCGTTGGCTTCTTCCAATTACGTATGGTGGAGGAGTTGGAATGTTTTTGTTGTTCGGTTATTTATTTTATTTATCGTATGTATCAGAACAAGCTTCTCCTTTTCCAAGTGAATGGAATGGAGTCATAATCGCTTTTCCTCTTATAGGACTAACTGTATGTTCCTATGTAACTGGACGTTTTTTGAAAAATACTACAGATATGTACAAACGGATGATGCTTTATGGTGTGATGCTGATGGTCGCTGGAACATTAGGACTGTTTGCTCGTGAAAGCTTTTCATTTATTGTACTAGCTATGTTTTTCTTTGCAGCTGGTCTTGGTATTTTCTTGCCTGCTGCTAATGCGGCATTAGCAGCTATTGTGTCAAAGGAAACGAGAGGTGCAGTCTTTGCAAGTTATTCAATGATACGATTTTTAGGTGTCGCCTTTGGACCTGTTCTGTTTGGCATTTGGATGACAAATATGGAACAACTTATTTTTAATGCTTTCTTTTTTATAAGTGGACTAGCTTTATTTATGGCGATGAGCTGGCACTGTTTTCCGATTGGACATGATTGTGATCACGAGAAAATGTCACATATATAAGCTAAAAATAAGTCTTAAGTCCCTTTTCTTATTGTCGGAAAAGGTGTTTCTTTAAAGAATAGATCGTACTTTATTGATCTATGATGGAAGTATGAATGCAGAGGAGTAGTGAAAACGATGAAACGACTGATAACAAAAAGCTTTTTGTTCTTTTTAATAGGACTTCTTCTTCTACCAACGGTTCTACCTGCTGTTGCGTTGGCAGATGCAATGCCTGGCGATGTCATTGTAACGTTAGGAGAGGATTTAAGTGAGTCACAGCGTCAGCAGCTAATGAATGAAATGGGTGTGACAGAGGACAACCTCATTGTTTATGTCTCTAACGAGGAGGAGCATCAATATTTAGGAAGCTATATTAGTGCTGCCAGAATTGGAACGAACGCTCTTTCTTCATCAAAAATTACGTTGCTTGAAAGTGGAGAAGGTCTTTCGGTTGAGACGAATCGAATTGATTGGATTTCTGATGAAATGTATATGAATGCTTTAATTACAGCAGGAGTAGAGGATGCAGACATTTATGTAACAGCACCAATAGATGTTTCGGGTACTGCTGCCTTAACGGGACTGTTAAAAGCGTACGAAGTGGCAATGGAGATCGAAATACCTGAGGAGCAGAAGCAAATTGCCAATGAAGAGATGGTGAAGACTGGGGAGCTAAGCCATACGATTGGTGCTGAAAATGCGACTGAATTAATGAATCGTATTAAAGAAGAAATAGGAGATCAGCCGATTGAATCGGAAGAGGATCTTCGTGCGCTCATCCAACGTATTGCTAATGAAATGGGAATTACATTAACAGATGAAGAGCTTAATGGGCTTATTTCGTTGTTCATGCGAATGAAAGATCTAAACATTGACTGGAATCAAGTACAGGACCAAATTAATAATGTACGTGATAACCTAGGTGATTATTTGAACCGTGAAGAAACACAAAGCTTTATTCGGAGCGTATTGGATTTCTTCAGTCGTCTCATTGATGTCATTAAAGGCTGGTTTAGTTAATCTTTACGATCAATGCGATAGACTTTGCTAGAGGTTGTTCTTAAAGGAGAAAATAGCTCCTTTGGACAACCTTTTAAAATGTGCGGTACTCTTTTTTTATAGAATATCACTTGTTATAATTAGTTTTGAAAGTAAGTGAAACCAATTGATGTGATGATCGTAAATAAAAGTGTAGTGAGAATAGGAGGTGGAATGATGCAATGGTTAGATTCTGAAACAATTGGCTTTTTATTTGTATTTTTAGGTACGTTATTTTTGATTGGTGAATTGTTTGTGAGAGCGAAAGGGATTTTTGCTATTCTTGGTGTTGCGATTATGGCAACTTTTTTCTCTTACCATGTTTCAACAGATGCAGGTATGTGGGTCGTTATTTTATATGTTATCGGTCTATTACTCATTATTATAGACGGGAAGGTAATTACTGATGGTTCGGTTGCACTTATAGGTGTTGTCTTAATGATTGTAGGTCTAGCAATTCCTTCACCGACCTTTCTCTATGGTGTATTTGTTTCGATGGGGTTTATCCTTGGTGGGTTCAGCTCGTTGCTCTTCTTGAAAGTATTTCCTTCAAGGGATTTATGGGCAAGGATGACCTTAAAGGATCGGCTAACTGGTGACTTAGGATATAACTCCATTAACGATGAATACAAAGAGCTTGTAGGAAAGAAAGGTCGAACACTAAGTCCATTTCGCCCTACTGGTTCAATTGTCATTGAAGATCGTCAGTACAGTGCAACGAGTGGTGGACAGTGGCTGGAGGCTAATGCAGATATCATTGTCGTTTCTGTTGATGGAACTCGCATTGTCGTTAAACAGATTGAAGAAAATGACGAGCAATAATAGAATAGAGGATTCTAGATAAGAGTCACATAAGCTGTTTTTTGGCTTATGTGACTCTTTTTAGCAGGTTCAGAATGAAATTAATTATCGTGTTTTTTCTCAAGTCGTTTTTCGAGGTAGGGGGATTTGACGAATACTAAGAGTAATCATACTCATACTAACAATGATATACCAAATGATATGAAGGTCGATTATTAAAGTATCTACCCAAAAAAAGAGAAGGGTAGGCAATGTGATCGCATGTGCAGCTATGCTCCAAAGGTGGCGGTATTCAAGGTTGCGTTTTTGTCGAATAGGTAGAGCAAGAAACGCTAATAAAGTAATCCCTAAATAAGCAGAACCAGATAGAATGGCATATAGGAATAGAGTGATAATGATTAATAACAACGGTATGAAGCTATGCAGCTGTTCTACACGATCATTGATGTCTCCTTCATTTACACCATTTAAACCTAATAGCGAGTAAGATACAGTAAATGACTCGTCATAATCAATTATATGTAGATCATGTTGTGAGAATACAATTCCTCGACTGTCGGCTAAGTGATCCTCTGAAAAGGATTGATTTGGGTCAAAAAGAAGCGTCCCTAGCTGATCGTTCTTTAATTGAAAATAGGGTGTGTCTTCTTCTAGTAGTAGTTCTCCATTCTCAATGGAAAACGATGGTAATCCTAAATGGATTGTATCTTTAAGTTGCTGCACGGAATGATAGATCGATGTATTCATGATAAAGAAATATGGAAGACTTGCTATGAGAACGAATAAAAACACATGACCAATGGTTGATGTAATTGGACGAAAGCGGCTATAAGCGATCACTTTAAATTGAGTAAGGCTTTTATAAAACCAACTGGAAAAATTCATACGACATTCCTTTCCGATTTAACGATACGAATATATATTATCAAAACTTTAACATATAGTCAGTTTTTAGTTATTAAAATGTGATCTTTTGATGAAAGTTGAGTTCGAAATGAACCATTTACATAGCTTCTTTTAAAATGGTAAAACTTATTTAAATTATTTCTCACTTTTGTGTTTACAAAACGTTATGTAATACTTAATAATAGACTAGGTGTCCATGTTGAGCTTTGTCGAAAAAATAGAAAAAAAGAAGCGACATGACTTTCAAATGAAGGGATGAGGATTTTGGATTTACAGACGCTCTTGTTCATGTTTTTTGGTGGTCTAGGAATTTTCTTATTCGGTATTAAATTTATGGGGGATGGTCTACAGAAGGTAGCTGGGGAGAGATTACGTGATATTCTAGACAAATTTACAACAAATCCTGTAATGGGGGTATTTGCAGGAATATTTGTAACCGTATTGTTACAAACAAGTACAGGAACGACTGTATTAACAATTGGATTAGTGAACGCCGGCTTTATGACATTAAAGCAAGCGATTGGCGTTATTATGGGGGCAAATGTAGGGACAACCGTTACAGCCTTCATTATTGGAATTAAAATTTCCGCTTATGCATTGCCGATTATCGCATGCGGTGCAGCGCTGATTTTTTTCTTTAAAAATAAAAAAGTAAACAACTTTGGACAAGTTATATTTGGTTTCGGAGCTTTATTCTACGGTCTTGAATTAATGGGTGATGGCTTGCGACCAATCCGTGACTTACAAGTGTTTGCTGATTTGACAGTAAGTATGAGCAATATGCCGCTCCTTGGGGTCTTAATCGGTACTATTTTCACCGTTGCGGTTCAAAGCTCAAGTGCCTCGATTGGGTTATTACAGCAGTTATATGAACAAGGGGCTATGGGATTAGATGCGGCATTGCCAGTCTTATTTGGTGATAATATCGGAACGACGATTACAGCGATATTAGCCTCAATTGGAGCGTCGATTGCAGCGAAACGTGCTGCGTTAACTCATGTCATTTTTAACTTAATTGGAACGATTATTGTGTTATTGTTGTTTATTCCATTCTACGAATTAGTATCGTACTTATCAGTAGAGCTTGGCTTAAATGAACGAATGCAAATTGCTTTTGCGCACGGTATTTTTAATGTGTCAAATACATTAATTCAGCTCCCATTCGTAGCCGTATTGGCGGTGATTGTGACGAAGCTTATACCAGGTGATGAGATCAACATTGAGTATAAAGCAAAGCATCTTGACCCTCGTTTCATCGGAAGTTCACCAGCTATTGCCTTAGGACAAGCGAAGCAGGAAGTGTTACGTATGGCTGAATTTTCAGAAAAAGGTCTACTTGAAGTTAGCCAATATTTGGTGAATGGCCAAAAGCGTCATGCTGAGATCGCTGTTCAATTTGAAGAAGCGATTAATAATTTAGACCGGAAAATTACCGATTACTTAATTCAAATTTCCTCTAGGTCGTTATCCGATCAAGATTCGAAGCTCCATTCGGTTTTAATGGATACGGTTCGCGATATTGAACGGATTGGTGATCACATTGAAAACATTGTAGAGCTTAAGGATTATCAAAAAGCAAACAAGGTCAATTTAACAGAAAGCGCAGTGGATGATTTAAAGGAAATGTGCGATTTAACTTTGTCAACACTAAAAGAAGCAATACAGTCACTAGAGCTTCTTGATCATGATATGGCGAATTCTGTCATTGAAAAGGAAGAGAAGATTGACAAGATGGAAAGAAAGCTAAGAAAGAAGCATATCCAACGTGTCAATGAAGGAAAATGTACAGGATCTGCCGGTATTGTTTTTGTTGATATTGTTAGTAATTTAGAGCGGATTGGTGATCATTCAGTTAATATTGCAGAAGCGGTTATCGCAGACGATCATCACTAATGACTTAATGAGTTGGAGGCGTCTAATAAAGGGTTATTTTGTATCTTTTTAGGACGTCTCTGTTATGGAAATTTAACGATTTTGTTGAGAGTTTTGAAAAAGTTGAGACGGTATTTTTTAAAAATGGTTGTCACTTCTAAGCATTTATGGTACTTTATGAAAGCAGTGTTAAACGAGTTTTGAAAAAATGATTGACACGTTAAATAGGTCATGTTATTATAATTCTTGTCTTTCTGAAATGTTCCACAGTAGCTCAGTGGTAGAGCTATCGGCTGTTAACCGATCGGTCGTAGGTTCGAATCCTACCTGTGGAGCCATGTGGCGGTGTAGCTCAGCTGGCTAGAGCGTACGGTTCATACCCGTGAGGTCGGGGGTTCGATCCCCTCCGCCGCTACCATTATACATAAAAAGAAATAAGGACCCTTAGCTCAGTTGGTCAGAGCAGTCGGCTCATAACCGATCGGTCGTAGGTTCGAGTCCTACAGGGTCCACCAACTTATTTATGGAGGAATACCCAAGTCCGGCTGAAGGGATCGGTCTTGAAAACCGACAGGCGGGTTAAACCGCGCGGGGGTTCGAATCCCTCTTCCTCCGCCATACTTAAGAAATCAGTAAAGCGCCTTAGAGGGGCTTTTTTTATTTTGTTTAAGGATAGACGTTCATGGGTATAGTAAAAAAGGTTTTCAAGTATTCATTGCCTCTTTTTAGATTCGTAAGCATTATTTGTTGCAACGATATTTAAATTTTGGTAATGTAAGTGTTGGAAAGACTTTTTAAACATTTTTGTTTATTAAGTTAACCTTAAAAAACTAGTTTGTAGGAGGAGATTTAAATGTCATACGAATTACCACAATTACCTTATGCAGCAAACGCGTTAGAACCACACATTGATGAAGCGACAATGAACATTCACCACGGAAAGCATCATAACACTTATGTAACTAAGTTAAATGATGCACTTAAAGGACATGATGAGCTTGCAAGTAAAAGTGTAGAGGAGCTAGTATCTAACCTTGATGCTGTTCCAGAAAGCATCCGTACAGCAGTTCGTAATAATGGTGGTGGTCACGCTAACCATACATTATTTTGGAAGCTCCTAAGCCCGAATGGTGGAGGCGCGCCAACAGGTGAGCTTGCAGCAGCCATTGATGAAGCGTTCGGAAGCTTTGACAAATTCAAAGAAGAATTTGCAAATGCTGGTGTAACTCGCTTTGGTTCAGGATGGGCTTGGTTAATTGTTGACGGCGGAAAGCTATCGATTACAAGTACTCCAAATCAAGATACACCATTAATGGAAGGAAAGACACCTGTTCTCGGATTAGATGTTTGGGAGCATGCATACTATTTAAATTATCAAAATCGTCGTCCAGACTACATAAGTGCATTTTGGAATGTAGTGAACTGGGACGAGGTTGCGAAGCTTTATAGCGCAGCAAAATAACAATGTATTTCGAGAGCTTGAGCCTTTGGCTTAAGCTCCTTTTTCGTTGTGGGCATTCATTCTTCTCGTAACTCTTCTTTGTATTTTCGTGTGTATAACGACTTTCTTACGTGACACACTATCTGTGAGGGTGGTGGAGATTCGTGAAGGTATCGTTTATAAAGAAGGTCATTGGAGATATAGAGGTAACACGTGATTTAGTTTTGTTATTAATAATTGGCGGGTTATACGCTTTAAGTGTAGCCTTATCAAATACATTTGTGAACGTGTATTTATGGAAGCAATCAGGTGAATTTATTGATTTGGCTTTGTATAATTTAGGCTCGGTCGTGATGCAACCTATTGCTTTCATTTTTGCTGGGAAAGTCGCAAAGAAAATCGACCGAGTTATCGTGTTGCGAGCAGGAGTTATAACATTGGCCGTCTTTTTTACGACTGTACTATTGCTAGGGGATCGAGCCAACTCGTATTTAATTTTGTTAGGTGTATTATTAGGGATGGGGTTTGGGTTTTATTGGCTAGCATTTAATGTGCTAACCTTTGAAATTACGGAGCCTGAAACAAGGGACTTTTTTAATGGCTTTTTAGGTCTTTTAACATCATTTGCTGGAATGATTGGACCGATTATGTCAGGTATTATTATTACTAAAATGAATAAATTCACCGGATATACGGTCATTTTTACGATATCATTAATTTTATTTGTCATTGCAGTATTAATGAGTTTTATGCTTAAGCGACGCTCTGCAGAAGGTCGTTTTTTTTTCAAACGGATTTTGGCAGAACGAAAAAAAAATCACAATTGGAAGCAAATATTACATGCTCATTTTTTTCAAGGGTTACGTGAAGGGACGTTTATGTTCGTCATAGTAGTATGGGTGTACATTGCAACGGGAAGTGAGCTAGCGATTGGTACATACGGACTCGTTGCATCAGGGGTGCAATTTCTTGCTTATTACGTTGTAACAAGAGTGATTAAGTCAACACGTAGAAAAAGGTTTATTTTCATTGGTGGGACTATTTTGTATTTAGCTATATTTATTATTGTCTTTGGAGACTTAACATTTACAAAACTAATCACATATGGGGTTATTATTTCAATGGCTTATCCATTACTATTAGTTCCGTATGTTTCGCTTACGTATGATGTAATTGGAAAGGGCTGGAAGGCCGCAGAGATGAGAGTTGAATACATTGTCGTGAGAGAATTATTTTTAAATACAGGTCGAATTGTATCAGTGTTAACGTTTATTGCAACGGTTACCTTTTTTTCGGAAGAAAGAGGTATTCCGATATTGCTCCTTATTTTAGGGGCAGGACATGCTGTGATATACTTCTTTATCCGAAAGGTTGATTTCAAGCCGAACAAGGGCGGAGACAATTATGCTTTCTCACGACAGGATAAAGGTGAGGGTGATTCAGGTAGTACAACAGTATAAAAATAACGATACAATGATAGCGTTTTCATTTGACAACCGTCAATCGAATGGTATAATAGAATCAAATAAGACAAATAACGTCGCCTGCCGTGTTAGTCAGCTTCTCCTTGTTTCGAACCTTGATTGAAAATAGGGAGTTCTATATTGAATGTTAGACAGTAAGCCAACGTGACTTGGACACTGGAAGACATTCTGCGAACACCCACCTACGAGTGTAGGTTCATGAAACAATTGAAGCAACGGCATACGCGGGTTACACTTTATGAACAGAATAGACACCTTAAGTGGGTGTCTATTCTGTTATGCAAGGAGGAACGGGATGTGGGGAGAATGAAGAAGGGCAAGAAAAAGCATCATGTTCCTGCACGCTTAAATGTACTCTTTTTCGCTGTATTCATTCTGTTTGCAGCATTAATACTGCGATTAGGAATGGTGCAAATCGTTGAAGGGGAAGAGTATGTGAAGGAATTGCAAAGAACGAGCAATGCGACAGCCCGCATTGATGCGCCTAGAGGGGTTATGTTTGATCGTTATGGTCATGTTGTTGTAGACAATGAATTAGAGCTATCTGTCACATATACAAACCCATCTGAGGGAACGAGTAATGTTGAATTAATGAGAATTGCGTCTGAGCTTTCTCCATTGTTAGAAATGGATGCAAGTCGTGTAACCGATCGTGATATACGTGATTATATTCTTATTAATATGAGTCAGGAAGATCGATTGGAATTAGTTCCAGCTGAAGAGCGTAGAGATTTAGATCATTCTGAAGAATATGTATTGGAAGTTGAAGCGATCACCGATGAAATGGTTGAAGCCGTTACTGAGCAAGAGCTGCAAACAATCGCTGTGTTTCGTGAAATGGTACGTGGTTATGCGAATACACCGCAACGAATTAAACGAGATATATCAGAAGATGAGGCACATGTCATTAGTGAAAATCTCTATCGCTTGGATGGCGTTGATATATTACGAGATTCACGACGTTCTTATGTATATGGAGAATCATTCCGGAGCTTCTTTGGCTCAACAGGTCAAATTCCGCGAGAGCGATTAGATGCTTTCCTTGCACGTGGGTATGACCGTTCGGATATTGTTGGAACGAGCTTTCTTGAAGCACAATATGAAAATGTGCTCCGTGGGCAGAAGGCTGTTGTCGAAAGTGTGATGACACAATCAGGAAACCAAACCGTTAATCGTGCTATTGAGGAACGAGAAGGACAAAGAGGGAATGATCTTGTTCTTACGCTAGATATGGAGCTACAGCAAGTCGTCGAGCAAGCGATTGAGAAACAAGTGACAACAGGTAATCCATTCTTATCAGATCGTGCGGCCTATGCGATCTTTATGGACCCGAAAACAGGTGATATCTTATCAATGGCTGGTTATTTCGATCCGCATGATAGTGAACGCTCGACGTATGCTGATCATCTCGGTGCTGTGAACAAAGTATTTGAAATGGGTTCATCTATTAAAGGAGCGAGTGTACTAACAGGGTATCAAGAGGGGATTATTTCACCTGGTGATCAATTGAACGACCGAATTATTCGTCTTAATGATGGGCAAGGAGGTTTTATTGAGAAAAGCTCAATTAACCGAAATACGCATGGTTGGGTTAGTGACCGTCGTGCGCTCGAGGTGTCGTCAAACGTTTACATGTTTGAAATCGGTCTTCGAATGGCTGGCTGCTATAACTCTAATACGGCAAGCTGCTCGTTTCCGACAGCAACTACTCATCAAGCGTTTGACCGTGCTCGATATAACTTCAGTCAATTTGGTCTAGGGACAGAGACGGGGGTAGATTTACCATCTACATCAAATGGTCTCCACGGGTCGGAATTAAACCCAGGTAATTTAGCCGATTTTATGATTGGTCAATTTGATACGTATACGACCTTACAATTAGCGCAGTATGTCTCAACGATTGCTAATGACGGCTACCGGATGCAGCCAAGACTCGTCAGTGAAATAAGAGAGCCTGTCGCGGACCGAAATGAATTAGGAGCGATTATTCAACAGTTTGAACCGAAATTATTAAATCGGATTAATAATACAGACGATGAAATTGCACAAGTACAACGTGGGTTCCGCGATGTTGTAACTAATTCAGGAGGTACTGGCTATCGAAATCTCAGCAGCACCTCTTATAATTTAGCTGCTAAGACAGGAACGGCCCAAGTACGAGTAGCCGTAGGAGAGCCTGGAAATCGCCGAGCTGTAGATGGGAATAATCAAACGTTAGTCGGTTACGCCCCATATGATGATCCGGAAATAGCCTTTGCGATTGTTGTTCCGCAAGTGAAGTTAAATAATCAAGGTGGACGAGGCGGAATGGCACAAGAGATTGCTAAGGACGTTTTAGATTGGTACTTTGAACGTGAGGACTCGATGCGTCATGGACCGGTCAAGCCAGATGCACCACTCTTAGAGAATGTCGATAGTGATGAGGAAGATCCTGATGTAATTGAATAGTTGTAAAAAAAGAAGAGTGCTAATTAAGACACTCTTCTTTTTTACGACGTAATTAGTACTTATACTCATTCTATGTCATTAACTCGACAATTTCCTCGATCGTCATATCACTCGTTACCTCATACTGTCCGGTTCGTAGACGGTGAGAGAGCTGTTCGTTTTGTACATAGGAAAGTAAGTCTTGCTCGTTATTAATAATACGCCCACGTACTAATTGTTCAGCGACATCATAGCTAGTCATACCTTGAGAAATCTCCAGAATCATGACGTAGGTCGTCTGTCTTTCATGCTCATTCTCTTCAGTTCTATCTTCTTGTTCGTCTAACTGTGCATGTAGCTCAGCGAACTCATCTTCAGATATGACAACATACTGCTCTTGTTCGAGCTGTTCAATTAATTGTGTCGTTGAAAGTTCTTCATGAGAAGTTAGTGGTGCTTCACGGTCTTCTTCAGCATCTGTCACTTCCTCTTGACTATGAGAAACGTACAGAGCTCCACCGATAAGTGCCGTTGCTAGAAATAGTCCACCAGCAAACTGCTGTAACCCTTTTGCTGCCATTACAATTCCTCCTTCTCCTGCAGTTCGGTAATATAAGGACGTAATAAGCGTTCGACTTCGATAACGGTTAAGCCTGTTTCCTCTGCGATACTTTCCAATTCTAATTCTTGATTAAATAAACCTATGACCTCACGGAGAAGTTGCTGCTGTGAGCTTGACTTTGCCTTTTGGACAAAAGCTGACTGCTGCTCATTTAAACGAGTTTGACTTTCTAGCTCATCGACTCTTTTCTTAAGCTTGTACAATTCTTGCATATGACGAATGGAAAGCTCTTCTATTTGCTGCTCTAATTCGACTGTTCGATCCTTCTTCATGAATGATAGGATAAAGAGAAGGAATGAGCAGCTAAATAATGCGATTATCATGATTTCTACCATAACTTTTTGTTGTCCTCTCTTTCTGTTCACACTTCTATCATTATACATCTATTAGCCTATGACGAGAAACCCCGATTTTCATTAACAAAATTCTCGGTTTCGTCGATTCTCATCCTAAAACGACTTTGTTTTTTGACAAGAGGTTGCATGCGAATGATGACGAATAATTTTTTTTCCGTTTGCGTGCATCGTTCTATTAAGCATATGACAAAAAAAGACAGATTGACCTCCTTGTTCCTCTATCTAGTGGACGGTATGATGAATATACATCGTAATTGAATGACAAAAAAAAAGAGGGTACTGAAAAAGTTAAGTTTCAATGAGCGAACCTGTTGCCTATTTAAAAGCTTGATACGAGTGAACTTCTCTTATTAAGCGAGCAACGAGTGAAGCCATTGCTAATCAAATGAAAGGTTTTGAAAAAGTCGATTTGTACTTTTTCAGTAGTCTCAAATAACTAGAGGAGGCTTCTTATGAAAGCAGTGATTATGACAGATGGTCGGATGAACGAGTTACATCCATTTACAAGCTCAGTTCCTAAATCAATGCTCCCATTATTACAAAAGCCCATTTTAGAATATATGATAGCTTGGTTAAAGCAACATCGTATCTATGAAATTGTCATCATCGGTTTTGATCGCTTAGCCCATCTGAATGAGTATTTTGGAGATGGAAGAAAGTTTGGTTGTCATATTACTTATTTGAACGTTGATCAAGAGCCCAAGAGTGTCAATTCCTTCGAATGGTTGAGGGAGGTAGCTAGCGAGACCATTGTGTTCTTAAATGATGTGTGTTTGACCGAGATGAACCTGCGAGAAGCCATTCACGTTCATATGATTCGCAAAAGTCCATGCACCATATTAACGAAAGAGTCCGTGAAAGTGAAAGAAAAGCCTCTTATGACAACGACAAATACGGGTCAATTTGTTCAGGTGAAACATGATGGTATGGCAAATCAACGTATACCTATTCATACGATTAATACGGACATATACATCATAGAACCCGGTTGGATAAATTCCTTAAAGACATTGATTTTGAATGGCTTTAACAAGGTGGAAAGCCCCATTTATGGTTGTTACGTTACAGGCTATTGGCGGCCGATTAAAGCGGTTCATCATTACAGACAAGCACAAAAAGATCTGTTGTACAAAGGTTTTTCAGATCGAGTGTGTTAAATGGCGACAAATAAAAGCGGGAGGTAGCTACAATGAATATGGAATGGTTTACAATTATTCGATCATTAGGTATATGGTTAGATGGACAAGTATCATGGTTGAAATCGAAAGAGTGGAATGTTTCGTTGCAACAAGGAAAAGGAACGGAAAGTCCAGTATTAAATGCCTATCATCGTTTTTGGCACATACAAGTAACGATTGTAAAAGATCTTGCAAGCTCATGGGAGCTGTCTGAATTAACGTTCATTGTGAAAAACGGCACAAAAAAATCACAGCAAGTTCGCGTTATTGTGAAAAAAGAGCAATATGTAACAGAAGGAATCCCTGTTTCGATGGTCTCTCGAACGAAGCAATCCATTGTTACGTATGAACGAGACCGTGTAACGCTTCTGTCAACGTCTTTTTTTCAAGATCATCGTTATCAATTAGCAGTTGGAAATGAGAAATCTATATGGAATGAAGCGCTTGGTGTATTAACGTTATCACCGATTTGGCGTGGAGAGCATTCACGAATGGCAGTGATTAATATCGATCTTGAAGGCTATGGGGAGAGGATTGGTCGAATTTGGTATATAACTGGACATTGTGAGGAGGAGTTATACAATCGTCACATGGAAAAATGGATGGCGCAGCACGACACAACATCGAAACAGCAATTATCCTAACTCCTTAATGAAAAAGAACTTGATCCTTGCTGAAAGTTTTGCTATTATATTCAAGTATGAACTAAGCACAGTTTGGAGGGATATCACATGCGTGTACAAGTAACTCTTGCTTGCACTGAGACAGGCGATCGCAATTATATTACGACTAAAAATAAACGTACAAATCCTGAGCGTATCGAATTTAAGAAATATAGCCCAAGATTAAAGCGTCATACGCTTCACCGCGAAACAAAGTAAGCAGCTGGATTTTCCACTGCTTCTTTTTTCTTATAGATAGATATAGGGCTACCTTGACATAAGAGGGAGAGGGTGACGTTAGTGGACAGTAAGCAGGTGATTCGCAGAAACGTATTGAATAAGCTTGAGAGTATTTCAGATCAAAATTTCAATAAAACATGTCAATTCATTGCTTCACGCTTCCTTCAATCGACATTTTGGAATAAGTCACAGGTCATAGCGATCACGATTTCAACAAAGCGTGAAGTTCATACATATCCAATTATTGAACAAGGCTGGAAGGAAAACAAACATATCGTCGTACCACGAACCAATTTTCAATCAAAAGCAATGAGCTTTCACCGAATTAATAATTGGGATGACGTCGTACAAACACCGAAGCATCTTTTTGAACCATTTGCTCAAAAGGCGACAGAGTACTCAAGTGAAGACATTGATTTGATCGTAGTTCCAGGGGTTGCATTTGATCGAAATGGATTTCGAATTGGTTATGGTGGCGGCTTTTATGATCGATATTTAACGAATTACGAAGGTCAAACAATCGCGCTAGCAACAGATGTACAAATCCAACCAGAGCTGCCTGTTGAGCCTCATGATCGACCAGTTGATTACGTCATCACTGAGAGTAGGTGTTTGACATGTTAGCAGTGCTTCCCTATGTAGGTGTTTTACTGTTAGCTATATACGCTAAGCTTGCGAAGAAATTGACGGCATCGGGAACGATAGCCGCTATTTTCGTAGGGTTTGCGATTACTTGGGGTTTTGGCTGGATAGGACTGCTCACATTAGGGCTGTTCTTTTTTAGTTCTAGTTTTTTAAGTTCATTTAAGCAGCATCTTAAAGAGGATGACATTAATGAAAAAGGGAGTACAAGAGATGGCATGCAAGTGTTGGCTAACGGTGGAGTGGCTGCAGTCATGTCTGTTCTTTATGGGGTATTCCTTTCTCCGCTTTATGCGATTGGTTTCTTTGCTAGCTTAGCAGCGGCCAATGCGGATACTTGGGCATCAGAAATAGGTCCACTTAGTAAAAAGAGACCTGTACATATCGCAACGTGTAAACGAGTTGATAAAGGCACATCTGGTGCCATTTCTACATTGGGCACTTTTGCGGCTTTAGTTGGTAGCTTCGTTATCGCATGTATAGGGTTACTATTTGGCGTCACGAATAGTTTACTTATGATAATTATTATAGCGATTTCCGGTTTTGTTGGAAATGTTATGGATACATTAATTGGAGCATACAGTCAAGTTCTTTATCGCTGCAACCATTGTAGAATGAATACGGAGAGGAAACTACATTGTGGAAGTAGGACTGAGCAAATAAGAGGCCTAAAGTGGGTCAATAATGATATCGTAAATGTGTGCTGTACGATTAGTGCCGCCATTATAGCGATGATTATCGCTTGGTTTATTGTATAGGAGGTAATTGAAATGGATCACGAAGAACAATTAGAGCGTTATTCACGTCAAATGCTTTTTGCTCCAATTGGGAAAGAAGGGCAAGAGGCTCTTTCGAAAAAGTCTGTTCTAATTGTCGGAGTCGGTGCACTTGGTACGGTGTTAGCGAACCATCTTGTTCGTGCAGGAATTGGAATTGTTCGTTTAGTGGATCGCGATTATGTCGAGAAGAGTAACCTTCAACGCCAAATGCTTTTTGATGAGGATGATGTGCTCGCTGCTACCCCAAAGGCAATTGCAGCAAAACAAAAACTTGAGCGTATTAATTCCTCAATTGAAATAGAGGCATATGTGACAGATGTTACGAAGGATACTCTTCCTGCTTTAATGGATGGAATTGATATCGTGCTGGATGGTACAGATAATTTTCGAACTCGTTTTTTATTAAATGATATGGCGTTTCAAGCAGGTGTTCCCTTTGCTTACGGCGGAGCAGTTAGTTCAAGAGGAATGTCTGCCCTCTTTATACCGGGAAAAACTCCTTGCTTACGGTGCTTCATTAACCAAGGTGCAGGCGACGGACAAACATGCGATACGATTGGCGTGATTAGTCCTGTCGTTGATATCGTTGCATCATACCAAGTCGTAGAAGTACTGAAATATTTAGTCGATGATCGTAAAGCGTTACGCCATACATTGAAAAGCTTTGATATTTGGGGCAATCATCAATTTGATTTGAAAATGGATCAGCCGAAGGAACATTGTCCAACTTGCCAGAAGAGAGAATTTCCCGCATTATCTGACGAAGAGGATCATATTACGACGTTATGCGGTCGAGAAACGGTTCAAATTCATACAGGACAAGAGCTGAACTTAGCAGCTTGGTCAGAAAGGCTATCAAAAGTAGCAGAAGTGAAAAAGACGCCATTTCTACTCCGAGCTCATCTATCAGGTGAAGAAAGGCTTGTTCTTTTTCCTGATGGACGTGTGCTTGTTCAAGGCACAGAAGATGTCTCAAGAGCGAAATCCATTTTTAACCAATATATTGGAGGATAATGTAAACAATTGATAAGGATAAAATGCGTGATTCGTTGCACATTAAAAGGAGAACAGTGAAAAAGGTGATTTGTGCTTTTTCAATGGCGACGGCTTGTCTTTTTTCATTGGCATTCATTAAAAGCATAAGGAGGCATTTTATGTTGCAACGTCTCATTTCAATGTTTTCGATTGTTATAACGATTTATTTTGTGTATAAGTACCGTTATCGTGTTATGAACCTGCTGTTAAGTAAGCGTTTGTTACGTAAGCTTGCTGTTAGTTTTGCTATGCAAATTCCCTTTGTACGTGATAAAATTGTCGGCTCAGTGTTACAATTTAATCGTCCCCAAACTTTTTAACAACAGTATATTTTAAAAAAGGCGGTGTGAAAACGACCGCTTTTTTTCATTTTAAGCATAATGTGACGTTACGTGTCTATCTTTTAGTATAATGACAGTAATGTGAGCATAATTGATGCGGGATTAAAGTGAGGGGTCAGTATGGATCAGGTAAGGCTAAATTATTTGTTTTGGATGCTTGTACATGATTATGTAACAAAGAAAAAGTGGCGGTTAATTTCTATGCGTGATCAAGAGGTGTGGCTCGTTAATGAAAAGTCGAAGCCGCGCCAAATTGTGCGATTTGTTCGCCGTGATTTGGATTGGGCTGGAGAGTTAAGGCGTGATGTCGAAAAGGCGGTTATTCTCTTTGAATCTATTCGAACAAGACTTCATTATCGAGAGGTCGAAGGAAAGAATATTTATGTATCGTTGTATCCCCCGGTTGATGATTGGGAGGATATTCAAAAGCCTCTTGCCGCAAATAAAAGAAGAAAGAGTCGCGTCTTTTCAACTGTGCTCACAAAAGATGAAATAGAGAAACGCGATTTAAGAGATCTATATTATTCGGAACAAGTGGAGCAGCTTGAGCTACACACCTATTTATTAAAGCAACAAATTAAACATGTCCATGAGCTAGAAAAAGAAAAGGAAAAATCGATGTTCCAACATGGAAAACCTTATGCGACTTATTTTTTATTAGTGAGTATTGCGATGATGTTTATCATTACGGAATGGGCTGGGAGTAGTACAGATATCATGACGCTAATTGATTTTGGTGCGAAGTACAATCCACGCATAATGGATGGGGAATGGTGGCGCTTCATTAGTGCAATGTTTTTACATATTGGAGTTATTCATCTTTTTATGAATTCTTTGGCATTGTTCTTTTTAGGTGGAGTCGTTGAGCGAATGTACGGGACCACTCGCTTCGTCATCATTTATCTCATTGCTGGACTGTTAGGGTCGATTGCAAGCTTTGCCTTTAACGCTAGTGTGTCTGCAGGTGCATCTGGAGCCATATTTGGCTGCTTTGGTGCGTTGCTCTATTTCGGATTTGTTCATCCATCTTTATTCTTTCGCACAATGGGAAAGAACGTAATCGTTATTTTGGCTATTAACCTCGTATTCGGTTTTGTCGTGCCAGTAGTCGATAACGGTGCACATATCGGAGGGTTGGTCGGTGGATTTCTTGCTGCCGCTATCGTTCAATTACCAAAGCAACATCGAACATGGAAGCGATTCGTATTTGCGATCATCACTCTAATTGTAATCGCTAGTTTAATCGCATTTGGCTGGGTGAATGAAGCGAAGATGACTAATGTGACAACAGAGCTCATTATCGGTCAAATGTATTTACAGGATGATGAGGTCGAAGCAGCGTATCCACATGTAAAGCGAGCATATGAGATGGAGCCTACTATGCCTGAAGCGACATTTTTATTGTCTGTTGCTCAAGCAATGAACGGTAACTATGCAGAGGCTTTACCTTTATTGGAAAAGACTGTAGAAATACGAGCGGATTTCCACGAAGCCCATTACAATATGGCTGTTATTTATACAGAGCTTGGTGAATATGAACAAGCACGGACAGCTGTTGCCCGTGCAATTGAAATTGAAGCGAAAGAGGAATATGTGGAATTAGAAAGAAGTCTAACATTAGATTAGGAGCTTATCGTTTGAATAAATTGAACGGGATTTCCATCTGGTGTGCGGAATAGAATAAAAAAGTGATCAGTCGTTTTCGGTAATAATATGAGCGGGACGGTACTTCCAATTGGACTAGAAACCGTTCCGTCCTCTTGTGCTATGCCCAGTATATAGTGTTTGTACAATCCTTCCCATAACCCACCTAGAAATCGTTGTGATTCTTCTCTTGTTAATCCAGGTAGCTGTTCATATTGAATGAAATCAGTTAATGGTATTTTGACATATTCGTCCTCAGGTAAATGATAATATTCAAATAGATCTTCCCAATCATATTGTTGTTGTTGTTGCAAAATGTAATCTAATACTCGCTTGCTCTCCCATTGCTGTTCAGTTTCTGGAATTCTAAAGGCCTCCAATGGCGAGAGTGGGGAATCGACCACATATAGACGATCAAAGCTTAGCGCTTGGGCGCTACGTATATGGTCATTAGGGTAATGAATTTCGGCATGGTGGAAGGTTACGACACGATAATGTCCACTATCATCTGAAGGAACATGTTTGTTCATTGTTATCGAGTCTGTCTGTTTCTTCCATGTGGATTGGATGTCTTTTAGCAATCCATCTTCAAATAATAACGATACATCTTGTCGTAAAAAGGCTTCTTGGTCTAGTAATGAAGAGGTTTCCCAATTTAATATGTATTCATCTTCATCCTTAGAAGATGAAATGGTAATAGCAGATCGAGATTCAAGAAATTGAGCACTTTCATCAATCGGAAAAAAGATTAAGGTTTCTCGTAATGGTTCGGGCCTTAGCGAAAAGACAAGAAATAAGCCGACGAAAAAGGATAAACTTAATAGAGCGATTGCATATTTCCATTTGTTCATAATTTGTTCCTCCACCTATAGGACAACCGTTTTTGTCATGTATATGTTACATCCTATGGTGATATGCAACGAATATCTAGTTGTATGGAATTACTTGCTTATGCAAATAATCTACATAAGTGAGGTGGAATCAAGTGAATGAAGAACAAACAAATCCAGCAATCAAAAATTATCATAAGACGATTTCTTATTTGAAAAAAGAGTTAGCTATTGATGATAACTTTGACTTAATTCATTTGGAGCTCGAATATGGTGGCCGGCAAATGAGCTTATTTCTAGTCGATGGCTTTGGAAAAGATCAGGCACTAACGGAGATCCAAAAGCAATTGACTAAATTGTCAGATGAAGATTTACAAATTGAACCATTGGAAAAATTAATGAAGCATCAAATTCCATATGTCGAGATTGAAAAAAGTGATGATCTTGATGAAGTCATTGATCAAGTCTTATCAGGGCCAGCGGCTCTCATTGTTGATGGAATTAATCAAGTGATTTTAATTGATACACGGGAGTATCCTGTGCGAGGACCTGAAGAACCTGATTCGGAAAAAGTGATTAGAGGGGCTAGAGATGGTTTTGTCGAGACGTTAGTTTTGAATGCTGCTCTTGTTCGTAGACGAGTTCGAGATCGAACAATGAGAGTAGAATATGTTAAAGTAGGTAGGCGTTCAAAATCGGATATGGCCATTACATATGTAGCAGACATTGCTGATCAACGTTTTGTTAAAAAACTAAAGCGAGAGTTAAAGAAAATTGATACAGATGGCTTTCCGATGGCTGACAAAACGGTTGAAGAGTATATTTATGGGCACTCTCTTAATCCTTATCCACTTGTAAGGTATACAGAAAGGCCAGACGTTGCTGCAACTCATGTGTTGGAAGGCCACATCTTAATTATGGTAGATGGTTCACCAAGTGTTATGATCACACCTGCTTCCTTTTGGCACCATTTACAGCATGCAGAGGAATACCGACAAAAACCACTTGTAGGAGCTGTACATAGGTTTATTCGTTATATTGCTGTTTGGGCATCTTTATTTCTTTTGCCGATGTGGTATTTATTAGCGACACATGAACAATTCGTACCTGCAGCATTTGGATTTATTGGTGAACAGGAAACAGGAGTCATTTCATTATTTGTCCAATTTCTCATTGCTGAAATTGGAATTGAAATGCTACGGATGGCCGCTATCCACACTCCTAATGCTTTAGCTACTGCATTAGGCCTTGTTGCCGCGATTTTAATTGGTGAAGTAGCAATAGAAGTCGGTTTATTTTCACCTGAGGTCGTTCTATATCTAGCGGCTGTTGCAATAGGGTCTTATGCTACACCAAGCTATGAATTGAGCTTAGCTAATCGTTTAGTAAGAGTTGCACTACTTATTTTGACTGCTGCCTTTGGAGTAACAGGTTTCACAGTAGGGACTACACTTTGGTTACTACTATTAGTTCATTACAAAGGGCTAGGTGTTCCCTATTTATGGCCATTTCTACCTTTTGATGCAAAAGCCTTTAGTGATGTATTAGTTCGTAAAGCGATGCCTTATAAGCATCAAAGGCCGAGTATTCTACATCCTGGTGATCCAGACCGATGAAAAGAAGAACAAGAAAAGTCCGTCTATTCTTCTTTCATGTCTTTTTTGTACAGGTCGTCCTTGAGGAAGATTTCCTTCTCTGGAACGACTTGTGTTGGATGTGCTAATACGAGTCCGATAGAAGTTGGTTTGGCTGAATTAACAATGGTATACGAAATATGGTGCTTGGTTGCTTCTTGAAGGTAATTTGAGTAGTGCTGATAGCTTAGATCACTATTCACATAGAGATGTGCATTTGGATACTTCTTCATAAATGCAATGACTTCAGGGTAGGCTCCTTTTTTGTATACTTGCCGCTTAGTAAGAGCTATGTAAATACGTTCAATTATAGTAGTAAGAAAAACATTTCGTTCTTCAGCTTTTATCTCTGGTGCACCGAATACGCCACGGTCAAGAATATCCTTCATTTTTTGATCCATGCTTAATCCCTCTTTCTAATGTTTGTCCTTCTTATCTTACCTTTTTCTTCATAGGATATAAAGAGTCTATTTGGTGAAGGAGGAGAGGGTATGTGGATTCTGATCATCGTTGTGATGTTTGTCGCAACAATCGGCTTAACAATGGGCGGTTTATTAGCAGCACCTAAATATCCCCCCCGCCCATTACAAGTTATTTTATTTGCGCTTGCCTTTAGCTTTATTTGTTATGTTGGTATGATTTTTGGCATGTTTATGCCTAGCTGGTTTGCGTTTCGGTTTGTTGAAATCGTCATTTCGATTGTTTCATTATTGATTATTATTGCAGCAGTTACTCGTTATCATCCAACTTTAGGATTTTTTCATCCAGAGGATCGGGTACTACCAGCTTTGCTCGCACTACTCTTTTTCTTAATGGGCTTTGAATGGGGCATTCTGGAAATGAGAACGTTTTTTACGTTATTTGCGGGGCTTTTATTCTTTTTTGCTATGGCATTTGGAATTGTCATTCAAATACAAATAAGACAATTTCTATGGCGATATTCTTATCATGTGTACACTCCTCTCATTTGGCTTCTTTTCGTAGGTATGTTGAAACTGTTATAATAGATTATGAGGTGAATGTGATGAAGTCAATGTATGATGTTCGTCAACTGTTAAAAAAATACGGAACGATTATTTATACAGGTGAACGTTCTCTTGATCTGTCATTAATGGTAGATGAATTACGTGAATTGCATGAATGGAAAATGATAGAGACGACGTTATATATGCAAGCTCTTCACATCATTCGGCAAGAACAGCGAACTGTAGAAGGAGTAGAGGGTGAATAATCATGGACAAATGGTATGTAGGTGTCGACATTGGTGGTACAACAATTAAGTTAGGCTTTGTAACGGGAGCAGGTGAGGTCGTTACGAAATGGGAAATTCCGACAGATACAAATAATGGCGGACGTAATATTACGGTTCATATCGGACAGGCGATTAAGAGTAAGTGCTCCGAGTTAAATGAATCATATGATCGTCTTCAAGCAATCGGAGTTGGAGCACCGGGTTTTATTGAAATGAAAACGGGTTTTATTTATCAAGCAGTAAACATAGGCTGGAAGGACTTTGCGTTAAGGGAAGAGCTTGAAATGGAAACGGGATTATCGGTAACGGTTGATAATGATGCAAACATGGCAGCTTTAGGCGAAATGTGGAAAGGGGCAGGAGATGGAGCTGCTGATTTACTCTGTGTCACATTAGGTACAGGTGTAGGTGGAGGACTCGTAACGAATGGACAAATTCTCCATGGAGTAAATGGAATGGCAGGAGAGATTGGTCATCTGACATCGATCCCAGAAGGTGGCGCACCTTGTAACTGTGGAAAAACAGGATGCTTAGAAACAATCGCTTCAGCTACTGGAATTGCACGCTTAGCAAAAGAAGCAATCGACACAAATCCTCAATCAAGGTTAGCTAATAAAGATGCTGTCACATCAAAGGAAGTGTTTGAGGCTGCTGCAGAAGGTGACGTTGTTGCACTTTCGGTTGTCGATGAAGTCTGTTTTCATCTTGGGTTAGCGCTTGCCAATATAGCCAATACCGTAAATCCAGCGAAAATAGTTATCGGTGGCGGTGTATCAAAAGCTGGAGATCATTTGTTAAATCCTTTAGCACGAGAGTTTAACCGTTTTGCACTCGAACGAGTGGCGTCAGGAGCGGAATTCAAAATTGCTTCATTAGGTAATGATGCCGGAATTATTGGTGGTGCTTGGTTAGCGAAGCAAGGGTAAATGGAGTGTTAGCTTCCCCTTTGAAATCATATACTATTATACGAATGCAATCATCATGTCTTTTACAAAGGGGATTGATAAATGGCACAATATCGAATAGAACGAGACCTTCTCGGAGAAAAAAAAGTGCCGCAAGCGGCTTATTATGGAATTCAAACAATGAGAGCTGTTGAAAATTTTCCGATTACAGGCTATCCCCCTCATCCTGAGCTCATTAAAGCATTTGGATTTATTAAGAAGGCTGCCGCATTAGCTAACTTGGAAGCAGGTGCCTTGACTAAAGAAATAGGAGAATCGATTGTCACAGCTTCAGAAGAGGTCATAGCTGGTAGATTAAATGACTCTTTTATCGTGGACGCGATTCAAGGTGGAGCGGGTACATCTTTTAACATGAATGCAAATGAAGTTATTGCCAACCGTGCCATTGAATTGTTAGGTGGGAAAAAAGGGGCTTACATGCGTGTAAGTCCTAATACTCATGTTAATATGGCGCAGTCAACAAATGATACGTTTCCTACAGCAATTCGAATTGCTTGCTTGCGTTTAGCAGACTCGCTTTTAGAGGAATTAAATATGCTTATTGAAGCGTTGAAAGATAAGGAACATGAATTTGACTCTGTTTTAAAAATGGGACGTACTCACCTGCAGGATGCAGTTCCTATTAAGTTAGGGCAGGAATTTGGTGCTTATCAACGAGTTCTAACACGAGATTTAACTAGAATCAAACGATCCTTGCAACATTTATATGCAATCAATATGGGGGCAACGGCAATTGGTACGGGCTTAAATGCAAGAATGGAGTACATTAAAAAGGTTTCGTACCATTTAGCCAAATGCACTGGCTATCCATTCAAAACAGCAGAAGATTTAATTGATGCCACACAGAATACAGATGCGTACACGGAAATTTCGAGTGCATTAAAAATCTTGGCTATGAACTTGTCGAAAATGTCCAGTGATTTACGTTTAATGAGCTCGGGCCCGCGTACAGGATTTCATGAGATTAATTTGCCACCTAGGCAACCGGGGTCATCCATTATGCCAGGTAAAGTGAATCCAGTCATGTGTGAGGTTGTTAATCAAGTGTCATTTCAAGTAATGGGTAATGATCATACGATATCATTAGCCTCAGAAGCTGGGCAATTAGAATTAAATGTGATGGGACCTGTTCTTGTGTTTAACTTGTTACAATCTTTTTCTATCTTAGAAAATGGAATACGAGTATTTAGGGAGTATGCTATTCAAGATATGACAGCAAATATTGAACGTTGTCGTGAGTTAGTCGAAAAGAGCGTTGGTGTGATAACAGCTATTAACCCACACGTTGGCTATGAAATGGCATCACGTATAGCACAGGAGGCAATTAAGACCGGGGCATCAGTGAGAGATATTTGTCTTGAGCGTGGCATTTTGTCTGAAGAGGAATTAAAAGAGATATTAGATCCAGATGAGATGACAAAGCCTGGGATTTCTGGAGCGAGGTTTTTCGAAGGGCAATAATTATGGTGCATTTAAAGGCATTTCGTCTTCTGAGGTGAAGTGCCTTTTTTCATATGGATAACATGATTAGCTGCTTTATTATGAAAGAGCACGTCGTTCTTTAAAAAAGAAGCTGATTTTTTTTACTTAATTTGTTTTCAAAATAATGAAACATTTTTGAATTTGAAACGTCTATATAGTAAAGAGGATAAAAGTCGGATATGATAGTGATAGACATCTTATGGAGTGGGGGGAGAATTTTGAAGAAATATATCTTTTTTTTCGTTATTGTTTTTGTATTAAATGGTTGTTCAATGGCTGAGCTTGAGGCTAGTCCTAACCCCACTCGAACAATGAATTCAAGTGTACCGAAAGAATTGCCATCATCATTTTTAGAGCGAACAAACATCCTACCGTTTCAGAATGTATCGTCCTCTTTTATTGAAATCGTTGATTGGTATAATGAAGACCATATTCTTTATTTAGAGGAGTCTGATGAACGGTCCTACGTCTATACGTACCATCTTTTTACGGGAACATCTGAGTTATTGTTTGAGACCGATGGATGGGTTGTCGATTTGAAAGGTAATGCTGATCAATCATTGTTTGCTATACAAACATATAGTACTGATAACAAATCGACATTAGTGGTGATTAATGAAGAAGGGCAAATAAAAAGAATCATTGAAGATCTTGGTGAGGAATATTCTGTTTTTTGGAATTCTTATGATCCGACGTCGATGGTTCTTATCTCTTTTCTACCTGATTGGAAGTTTGTAGCTTATCATTTAGATATAACAGTAGATCAGTTAACTGAAGTTGATTTAACGCACCCTTATGTTCAATGGTTATCCGAATCAACGTTTGCTTATTTGAATTGGGATGAGTTTGAGCCAAGTTACCATGCTCCTTTAGTCATTTATCATACTGACACAAAGGAAACGACGTCATGGCAAGAGGATATTATTGCTTTTGCGAGTTTTACAAATGAACTGTCGCTAGCTGTTACGGTTCAATCTCCAGATTCACTCTATTCAACGTATACGTTCTATCAAAATCAAGAGCCGTATCGAAAAATAGAAATGCCGATATTAAATACGTATTCAGAGCAATGGTGGATTCCCTTTTACACGTATGACTCAGTAAATGATGTTTTCTATTATTTGCGTCCTAAATATAGCAGTGATTATTTTAGCTATGAAGATGGCTATGAATTAGTCGCTTATAGTGTGAAAGAAGATTCAGAGAGAAAGATTACAACATTTGATCGACATGAGCCATTAAGTGTGTCACCATCAGGAGATGCAGTGTTAATTGGTGATCGCTATGAGCGAATATATGATGTTGATCGAGGAAACATGATTTATTTATTAGAGGATGAGTAGCTTGCATTTTTGAATGAAACTCTGTCATAATGGAGTCAATGGAATAGTAATTGAGCATATTCAAAAAGTACCAAAAAACGGCAATGGCTCCGTTCGCTACGTGTTATGTGGTCAGAAAAACATTCACGACAAGACTTTTAAAAGATGGAGCGACTGCGCTCATTGCTTTGAGGTCATTCAATAGGGAAATACTTGCCCTATTGGAACAACCTCTAATAAAAAGACTAGGGGTGTCTCATAAGAGACTGAGAATAAGGTGTTTATCTTATACCCTTGTACCTGATCTGGCTGATACCAGCGTAGGAAAGTCGATACACATGATTTTTTCATATGTAGCCGTATTCCGTTGATCGGGTACGGTTATTAGCGTTTAAGAAAAGTCGCTATCGCGTTTTCTTATCAAATTGTTTTCTATTAAAGGGTGGGAGAAGAAATGAAAGAGTTTCAATTATATGCTATTACGGGTGAGGAGTTCCATCAAGGTCGGGATTTAATTGACGTTATGGAAGAAGCTATCAAAGGCGGAGTCGATATGATTCAACTTCGTGATAAAAGAAGCAGTAAAAAAGAGGTTTTTGAAAAAGCAAAAAAATTACGTCAGTTAACATTGCAGTATGATGTCCCTTTTATTGTGAATGATCATATCGATGTTGCATTAGCTGTTGATGCTGATGGTATTCACATTGGTCAAGATGATCTACCAATTGAAGAAGCAAGGAAAATCGTCGGGAACAAACTTATTGGATTATCGACCCACCATATCGAAGAGGCTCGTGCAGCTGTTAAGGCTGGCGCTGATTATATTGGTGTCGGTCCGATATTTTCAACTAAAAGCAAGGTTGATGTCGTTGATCCTGTAACAACTGAATACATTAAACAGGTTGTAGCCGAAATTACGATTCCTTTTGTCGCAATCGGCGGGATTAAATTGCATAATGTTGATCAAGTGTTAGAGGCCGGAGCTTCTAGAATTTGTATGATTAGTGAAATTGTTGGTGCTGAGGATATTCAGTCAGTTTGTCAACAATTTGTAAGGAAACTATCGAAGTAAAGGGGAGTGTGTGTGATGCAACTGCTAATTAATGGTGAGGAACATCAGTTAAACGTTGGTACACTTGATGAAGTTGTCGCACATTTTGAATTGGAATCACAATTAGTTGTAACAGAAGTTGATGGTGAGATTATAGACCGTTCAAATTGGACAACGACAGCGATAAAAGAAGGAATGAAAATTGAACTCGTTCAATTTGTTGGAGGAGGATGATCTCGATGAATAATAAACGTCTAACGATTGCAGGGAAGGAATTATCATCACGGTTTTTCTTAGGGACAGGTAGGTATCCAAACCCCTTTGTCCAAAATGAAGCGATAAAAGCATCGGAGGCTGAAGTCTTAACGTTTGCGATACGCCGTGTCAATTTAGAAGCACCTACTGAGGATGCAATTTTACAGCATTTAGAAGGAATGTCTTTTACGTATTTGCCTAATACATCTGGTGCGAAAACAGCAGAGGAGGCTGTACGAATTGCTCGTCTTGCTAAAGCATCTGGTTTAAGTGATTGGATTAAAGTTGAAATTAGTGTAGATGAGAAGACTTTATTACCTGATCCGATCGAAACGTTAAAGGCTACAGAAGTCCTTGTTGACGAAGGGTTTGTCGTATTACCATATACGTCAGATGATCCCGTTTTGTGTAAGAAGTTAGAGCAAGCAGGGGCTGCAGCAGTCATGCCTGGTGGTGCTCCGATAGGAACTGGCCTTGGAATTTTGAATGCTTATAACCTTCAGCTTATCGTTGAGCAAGCGGAAGTACCGATCATTGTCGATGCAGGTTTAGGCTCAGCGATGGACGTAGCACAAGCAATGGAATTAGGTGCGGATGGAGTTCTAATGAATACACCAGTGGCTAAGGCGAAGGATCCAGTCAAAATGGCACAGGCGATGAAGTATGCAATAGATGCAGGTAGACTTTCATATGAAGCAGGTCGAATTCAAAAGAAAAAGTTTGCTACTGCTAGCAGTGGACTACCATCTTTTATTTCGAATTGATTTAAGGAGGAGCAACTTTGGGGGAACGTGTTCTAGTCTTAGGAGGAGGCGTTATTGGTTTAGCTACTGCCTTTGAGTTAAGTCAAAGAGGCTATGCCGTAACGATTCTTGAGAAGACAGTATGTGGAGGACAAGCTTCGGGTGCAGCAGCAGGAATGCTTGCTCCCTTTTCAGAAATTGGAGAGGATCCGGATGATTTTTTTCAATTATGTCTAGATAGTTTACGAATGTATAAGAAATGGCAGCAAGAAGTGAAGCGAGTATCAAAGCTAGATTTTGAATATAGCGAAAGTGGTAGTTTACATGCTGTGTATCATGAGGCAGATGTGCTAGCGCTTGAAACACGTAAGTCATGGCAAGAACAATGGGGGACAGAAGCTGAGCTTCTTACTGGTGAGCAGCTAAGAAAGATGGAACCGTTGTTGTCAAAGGATTTAAAAGCTGCAATGTATTATCCAGAAGAAAGTCATGTCTTTGCTCCTGATTATGTTCTCGCATTAGAACAAGCCTGTCGTGAAAATGGTGTAACCATTAGTGACCGATTAGAGTCTGTTGAGATTTTAGAATGGAAGGAAGCGGTTCATCTACGTTCTAAGTCAGGCAAGGATTTCCGGGCAGAACAACTTATTATTTGTTCTGGGGCGTGGGCTAGTGAGCTTGAGCATGTTTTTCATATTCGCATACCTGTGTATCCAATTAGAGGGCAAATTTGTGCGTATGACATGCAAGAGAATGATGTGAATCATATTATTTATACAAGTCAAGGATACTTTGTTCCAAAGGCAAATGGAACATTAGTGAATGGGGCATCAGAAGATATAGCTGGATTTCAAACATCTGTTACCGAAAAAGGAATTGAACGACTAACGAATTGGAATAAGCGAGTATTTCCGCATTTAACCCAAAAGAACCCCTTTCATACGTGGGCAGGTTTAAGGCCGGCAACGCAGGATGGCTTCCCTTTGATTGGGAAGCTCCAAGAAGCCGAACATATTACCTTTGCAACAGGACATTATCGCAACGGAATATTGTTAAGCCCAATTACTGCCGTTGCAGTCGCTGATTTGTTAGATGGTCGTAAGTCAATTTATTCACCGTTACAATCGTGTATACCTGAACGATTTTCATAGGAGGAGAGGAATATGTCAATTGCAAAAGCTTTAACAATTGCTGGGTCAGATAGTGGTGGTGGCGCAGGAATTCAGGCCGATTTAAAAACGTTTCAAGAGAGAGAGACGTATGGCATGAGTGTGATTACGGCTTTAACAGCTCAGAATACATTAGGTGTTCATGGAGTATACCCGCAAACACTTGAAGCGATTGAAACACAAATGGATGCTGTATTGTCTGATATTGGAGCCGATGCTGTCAAAACAGGGATGCTATTTTCTGCTGACATTATTAAGCTTGTCGCTCGTAAGCTGAAAGAGTATCAAGTGGAGAACATCGTTGTTGACCCTGTTATGGTTGCTAAAGGTGGTGCAACTCTTCTGCAAAATGAAGCAGTACAAGCAGTAGTAGATGATTTGTTACCCATTTCAACCGTGATTACGCCTAACCTCCCAGAAGCGGCAAAATTGTTACGGTTAGATGGTATTAAGACAGTAAAAGAGATGAAAGAAGCAGCTGAGGCTCTACACCAATTTGGTCCGAAGTATGTTGTATTGAAGGGTGGTCATCTTGAGGATCGTATAGCAATTGATCTTCTTTATGATGGTCACAAGATGCATGAGCTTACTACAGAACGTGTGGATACGAAACATACGCACGGTACAGGCTGTACGTTTGCAGCAGCGATCGCAGCAGAGCTTGCAAAAGGAACCGAGATTATTAAGGCCGTGGAAGAGGCTAAGGCTTATATAACAGCAGCTATTACGTACTCATTAGAAATAGGAAGTGGTATCGGACCAACGAATCATGCAGCTTATCGTCAAAACCGAGAAAGTAAAGGGTTATCTTAAATGTTAAACAGTAATAAAACTGTATTGATTTTACCTATTTTACTAATGGTCATTATGTTTGTAGGTGGTTATTATTTTCTAAATGGGGTAGAATCAATTACAAATGAACAGTTGCAGGATCATGTTGATCTCAATGTGAAATATGAAGAGCGGGAATCTTCTATTGTTATAAATGGTGAATGGAATTGGAACGTCATGCCTTCGGAAGGCTTATATGGTGATGATTATATCGGAATCTACTCAGCTAATCATGATTTAAATTATACAAATGCGACGCTTGAACTGACATATGGAGACCAAGTGATTGAGCAAATCGAAGGTGTTGATGTTGAAAACGGCATTATCTTTGTGTTTCCAAATGAGCTTGTTGAACAAGTAAGCTATGGAAATAGCGGACGTTTTCAAATTGAATTTGGAAACAATGAAATAGCGGATAAAGAACTGCATGTACATTATTTACATACGTGGACCAATCATGTACCTATGGATCTTGAAGATGCGGCTTTTGAATCTCCCACTTTCGGAGAAGCATTGGAAGTACCCCACTGGATTATTTCACGTGAAGTGAACAGAGATCAATTGATAAATCAATAGATTAGGTGATGCTCGATGCGCATTCGAGGAATGTCTTTTCAAAATGGCATATTTTATATAGGAAAGAACCATGTTTCATGTGCTTATCATGAAAACGGCAGATTACGAAGTTGGGTTAAACCAATAAACGGGCAAACACTAATGAAAATGATTGCACAAGTGACATTATCGATGCCTCTATGGTATAAAGGGCTCATCATGCTTGTTGTTGTCCTGATCATAGTTCCAAAAGTGGTATCAGATTTCGAGTGGAATGGGTTACCATATTATACGTTATTTTATTGTCTATTCGGAACTCACTTTATCTTTCCGACACAATTAAAAAAGTATCACGGGGCTGAGCATAAAGTATTTAGTGATAAGGGGATTATTAGTCGTGGAAGGTTAAAGATGATAGAAAAAGCTGCTATTACTAATCGGAACTGTTCAACAAATAGCGTTGTTGTGTATTTTTTAAGTGTGATTATTTTGACTTTATATCTTTGGCTTGTTTTCAATGAATGGAGCCAGTCTTTAATGTTTGCATCATATATGAGTGTTATTCTAGTTCCTATAGTGATTCGTTTAATGAAAGTAAAAGCTTTCTCATTTATCCGAAAGCCGATCTTGGCGATTTCATATTGGCTACAAAAATTTGTGACCACAACTGAACCTGAGCGTATACATTTAGTTGCCTCCATTCAATCATACCGAAAGCTTGCAGCAGAAGAGTTTCCAAATAAATTAAAAATGAAAAGAAAACCTGTTCAAAGTGAGGTGAGACGTATGGCGATTGTAGACGTTACGGTTATACCAGTCGGGACAGAGACAGCAAGCGTCAGTCGGTATGTCGCAGATATACAAACGATCCTTCAGACTTATAAGAATGAGGGAAAAATCGAATTTGAATTGACGCCAATGAATACGATCATTGAAGGGGAGCTACCAATCTTGTTTGAGGTTATTCAAGCAATTCACGAAGCGCCATTTAATAAAGGAATCCATCGAGTTGCAACCAATATTCGCATTGATGATCGAAGAGATAAAGCAACATCAATGTCTAGTAAGCTAGCATCTGTACAAACTAAGCTAAAAGAAAAAGAATAGCATGCGAAGGAGGCTGGGACAAAAGTGGTTTAACTAAAAGAAAAGCCGAACAATGATAGATGGAGGACGTAAACCGCTCCTGAAATATACTTCGCTTTCCGCGGGAAGCCGGTGAGCCTCCTCGTGCTTCGCACTGCGGGGTCTCACCCTTGGCTTTTCATCCCGCAGGAGTCTACGTATATTTCATCCGCTACGTTCATCTTTTGTTCGGGTTTCCAGATAGACACTTTAGTTATGTCCCAGCCTCTCCGTTGGTTATTTAATGACAAGCCTCGCACGCAGGAGGATAGGGCGAACTCAAATTCAATGGTATAGCTAACAAGTTCAGTGCCCGTCTGCTTGAGCGTGCACCAATCCCAGTAGCGTCGGTGGAAAGAATCCCTTTATAAGTCAAGCGTACTAGTTAAAAACTTTTAAAGGTTCTTCTCCATCACAACGTGAGGAATTCCTGCATCTAGAAAAGGCTCATTGGATACAGTCACATATCCGAGCTTTTTATAAAAGCCTTCAGCTTGACATTGAGCATGTAGCTTTAGTTTATTGTAACCATTTGAGTAGGCTGTTTCTTCAATCTTTTCCATTAATGCATGTCCGGCTCCCGTTCCACGAGCTTCCTTGAGAAGACAAATACGTTCTACTTTACCGACGTCTTCAATGAAACGAAGGCGACCTGCACCTACCGGTAAATCGTGGTTGTACATGACAAAATGAATCGATTCCTCTTCGTATTGATCGATTTCCTCATTAAGTGGAACATGTTGTTCCTCGACAAATACCTTAGTACGTACATCGTAGGCATCTTGTCGTTGATGTATATTCGTTACTTGAATTATCTCCATAATCAATCATTCCTCTTTCTCTCGATGTTCATTTCATTTATGATAATAAATGTTTTACTCCTCTAGGCAAGTCTTTTTGCCAATGAACCCACTTATGATCGCCATCAAATTCATAGTATTCATAAGTGAATGACATTTGCTCCATAACCTCTCGCAATTCACGGTTAGGAGGAAGAAAATTAACAATGTTGCCATCAGTTGTATTGACAGCAGTCTCCTGTAGTCCGATGACATGGTAGACGGAGAGATCTTCTGAATGTTTACAATTTGTTACTTCATTGATCACATCCTCGTTTACAAATGGAGAGTGCATCATCACTTTCCCGAATAGGCTAGGGTATCGAACTGCTGCCACTAACGAAACCGTTCCTCCTAGTGAGTCGCCTGCTAACGTTCTTGCATGTGCAAGTGGTTCAATCGGATAATGTTCGTCTAAGTATGGGAGCAGTTCGTTTGCTAAAAAGCGAATATATGCTTCATTTTGGATGTCCTTTGGAAAATATCGTTCTCTTCTAATGTCGACAGAAGGATAAGGAATTCCTACAATAATCGTTTCACTGATTTCTCCCTCATCTAAAAGTTCCTCAACGACCCGTGGAATTCGTCCGATTTGGAAATAGTCGTTCCCATCCTGACATATAAGTACTTGGTAGGATTGGAGGGGGGTGTAATGAGGAGGGGTATAAACGATTAGTGGAATATCCTCGTCTAATTCTCTACTTGTAATACGATCATCACGAATCGTTCCTTGTAACGGTTTCTTTGCCATAAATTAAATTCCTTTCTATGTATACTTATACTAGTGTACAAAAATAATATAATGATTGCCAAGAAGAAGTCTTTGTGTAATTCAAAGTGATTATGTAAAATAAATAAAACATGAAAAGAAGGTGTTCAAATTGAAGCAACCACCAAAGTGGGTTTATTATAGTAAAGTTTTTTATTCGAAATTTCAAGCTGGCTGCGTCAAAGCAAAAATAGAAGATAATTGGATTAATGGTCACGAGATTGGTCCACTTGTCGAAATTAAGCGATTAAAATCAAAGCGATATGTTGTCAGATATACATATGATGAGAGTTAAATAAATACGAGACCTCCATGGGGAACTGAAAAAGATTGATTTTTAGCTTTTTCGGTGTCCTTGGAGCAATGTGCGAAACGATTACCTGTTTTAAAAAGGCTAATACGAGGAGGCCACTGAAAAAGTTTGGTTTTAACTTTTTCAGTGGCTTTGAAGTAATGTGCGTAGCCGTTGCCCGATTTTGAAAGCCTTGCAATGAGTGGGTTTCTCATAGCAAGGCGCGCAACGAGCGGAGCCATTACTCTTCCTTGAGTTACTAGAAAGGACTTTTTCAGTGACCTCAATACGAGTGGGTTTCTCGTATCAGGCGAGCAACAAGGGAAGCCACTGCTAGTCAAATCAAGGGCACTGAAAAAGTTGGTTAATACTTTTTCAGTGCCCTCGAATCTCCTCCCATTTTCAAAGGAGATTCTCTTGGATCACTTGGTGTTTGTTAAGAAAAAAGCTCTATATATTTACTGTATCCTTCTTTTTCTAAGTCCTTTTTCGGAATAAAACGTAGTGCAGCTGAATTAATACAGTATCGAAGCCCTGTTGGAGCGGGCCCGTCTGGGAAAACATGACCGAGATGGGATTCCGCCTTTGTACTTCTAACTTCAGTTCGGATCATGCCGTGGCTCATATCCTTTTTTTCTTTAATTTCATTCTCATTGATTGTTTTTGTGAAGCTTGGCCATCCACAACCTGCGTCAAATTTATCCTTTGAGCTAAATAGAGGTTCTCCTGAAATAAGATCGACATAAATTCCTTCTTCCTCAAGATTGTAATAGTCATTTTGAAAGGGAGGCTCGGTTCCGTTTTCCTGCGTAACATGAAATTGAATCGGTGTTAATCGTTCTTTTAATGATTTTTTATGATCGTTAGACATTATTTCTCTCCTCCATACCAGTGGCGTTCAATAAATGCTTTGCGTCCTGAGCCGATTTGATACCTTGTATAATGAGCTGGGTTTTTTTTGTAATAATCTTGGTGGTAATCTTCAGCAGGGTAAAAGGTTTTAGCAGGTAAGATATGTGTGGCAATCGTTTCGGAAAAACGATTACTGCTTTCCAATTCCTGCTTAGATAATTCAGCTTTTTGTTTTTGTGTTTCATTGTGATAAAAAATAGCGGTGCGATACGAATTACCGCGATCGTAAAATTGACCTCCAGGATCAGTTGGGTCAATTTGAGACCAAAAAATAGCAAGTAGCTGGTCATAGGAAATAATCATTGGGTCATATGTGATTTGAACAGCTTCAAAATGTCCTGTTGTTTCTGAACAAACTTCTTCGTAAGTTGGGTTTTCTGTATGCCCGCCTGTATAGCCAGATATGACATGTTCGATTCCTTCAAATTGGTCAAAAGGTTTAACCATACACCAAAAACATCCACCAGCAAATGTTGCTGTTTCAACGGAATTAGCTACCATGATTGCTCCCTCCTTCTTTAAAGAAGTATACCATGATTTTGACTTATTGACTGTGTACTTGCTTACGAGAAATAATCAACATAACTAATTTTCTAATTAATAGTCCGACTACATATCCACTTAAGTGTAAGAGAATAGGGGACCAAATTACCCCAAGTATATGATTAAAGATTGTTATACTATTAGAATAAATGATTCCGACGGTACCGAAATATGCAGATGTGACAAATGGAATGAAAGCATAGCGAATGGCTTCTCCACCTGCATCACGATAAGCATCATACATGGAAAATAAGTAGACACAAGGATAGAACATAATCCATTGATAATCAACACTTGCATTAGCAAGTTCTCCTTTCCCGTAAAAGCTAGGCATAATAGCAAAATTTAATCTAGCTTGAACATTAATGGTGAATTCCAAAATAATAAAAAAGATTCCTTTTACATACTTTTTATTAAGGAACTGTCCAAATCCGGGGAAGGCAATGCTCCAAAATAATACTTCTGCACGTTTTTCAATTCCCATGTTCTCCACCTGCGCTAACGTAATAATTATTCTGTAACCTATATTCTATATGGTGTTCTGATAGTGTTTACTGATTTCCAATTTTTATCCAAGAATATAGGAGGATGTGAATTGAAGAATATTCCAAATGGGACATGGAGCTGACCAAAGGGCACCAAAAAAGTTAAAAACCAAACTTTTTCAGTGCCCACGTAAAGTTAGATGTCTTATTTAGCGAGTCGAGCAGGTAATCTGTTTTGTTCCAACTGTTCTGGCAAACGTTCCACCGCCATTGTAACTCGATCGATTTTTTGCTCTAATCGATGCAGAAGATAGAGTGTAATAGCAAGTGGAAATCCATATTCACCAATAAGAGGAACAAAAAGATCAATGGCCGCATCCATTAAGGTAATTCAATTTCAGTAACGTTGCGTTCGACAATCCGTGCTCCACGAATTGCTACAAGGTTACCACCGCTAGATTCAATTGCATCTTCTGCTAAAACTTGATTCATCGATTGTGCAACTAATTCACCATCAAGTGGTTCAATTGGATCATCAACAGAAATGGTGACAAGACGTCCTTCTTCATTTTCAAATTGTAATTCTAACCGTTTACTCATTTTTTTCTCCTCCTAATGTTTACATAATGGAATACTGATTGTTTCGAATGGAATCGGCTACAGGATACTGCTGCAAAGATACGATCGCGTTAGTGAACTGAAGTAAGCTTTCATCTGTTGTTGTGCCTTTAATATTCGTGAATGTTTTCGCCTTCGTCACGTTTGCTCCTTCATCGTCAACACCGACGATAAATAGAATCGATAAGCGGCTGTTTTGTTGTTCATTCATATGATCACCTCCTTCATACTCTATATCGATTTGTTGCATACTTTTTAGTGATCATTGAGAAAGTAATAACACACGTTTGAATGTAACTTGTTACGGGTATATTTCTTTGTCTTATTTTTCAATTAAGGTTTTTACTTCATCATTGGAAATGGTCTTATAATTTGAATAGAAATGAGGTTTGACAATGAATGATCAAAGAATAGTCGAAAAAGAAAAGGTCAGCAGTGTCTTAATAATTTCCGCTATTATCGTTGGTTTATTTGTACTATGGGGAGCATTATCACCAAATACACTAAGTAGGACTGCTAATGATGGTTTAGATTGGATGCTCGTTAATTTTGGTTGGTTTTATATGCTTGTTACTGCTTTCTTTGTTGTATTTGTCATTATATTAGCAATTAGTCCATACGGAAAGATGCGTTTAGGAGAACCGAATGAGAAACCAGAGTATTCCTGGTATTCGTGGATTGGCATGTTATTTGCGGCTGGAATCGGAGTAGGGTTTGTCTTCTGGGGAGTGGCTGAACCTGTTTTATACTATTTAGATCCACCTATGGGGTATACAGCAGAAACATCTGCTGCTGCTGTGGCTGGCTTACGATATGCTGTTTACCATTGGGCTTTACACCCATGGGCCATTTTTTCAATAGTAGGATTAACACTTGCATATGTTCAATTTCGAAAGAAGCGGCCTGCACTTATTAGCTCTGCATTTTATCCGTTAATTGGAAATAAGGTAAATGGTTGGTTTGGTCGTTCTATTGATATACTGGCAGTTATTGCTACATGTACGGGGGTTGCGACAACATTTGGGTTAAGCGCCCTGCAAATTACAGGTGGTTTGTCATACATCTCCACTATTCCAAACAATGTATGGACTCAAACTACGATCATTGCAATCGTAACGGTGCTATTTATGTTCTCTGCAGCGAAAGGCTTAGATAAAGGAATTAAAAGACTTAGTAATATTAATTTGGCAGTTGCTGGATTGTTATTACTATTTGTCATAGTTGTGGGACCTACGCTGTTTATTGCCGAAAGCATTGTTACCACATTGGGTGGTTATATTACGAACGTGGCAGAAATGAGCTTAACGATGACGCCATTTGCAGAGAGTGGTTGGTTAGGGAGGAATACGATTTTCTTTTGGGCATGGCATATTGCATGGGCGCCATTTATGGGAATATTTATTGCACGAATTTCTCGCGGACGTACGATTCGTGAATTTATGGCAGGTGTTCTACTAGTCCCCTCCTTCTTAGCCGTTATTTGGTTCACTTCATTTGGAGGAACAGCATTAAGTATTGAAATTGCTGGTACGGTTCCAATCGGGGACTTGGTCATGGACAATGTTGAAATTGCCTTATTCGCTACGTTAGGTGAACTACCATTAAGTATGCTCACAAGCTTTTTAGCCGTAATTTTAATATTAATATTCTTTATTACTTCTGCAGACTCAGCTTCTTATGTGTTAGGAACGATGACGTCTAGAGGTAGCCTTAACCCAGGTTTAACAGTGAAGTTGTTGTGGGGTGTTTTAATTGCTGGTACAGCGAGTGTACTTTTGATAAGTGGAGATGGGGGACTCGGAGCTCTGCAAACTGCATCGATTATTGCCGCATTACCATTTGCTATTATTATGACATTCATGATTATTTCCGTCTTAATCATGATAGGAAGGGATTATAATAAGGAAAATGTAAAGAGAAAAAGACGGCGACAAAAGAAAATGAGCGAAGAAATTAGAGATGATTTGTATGATGATTTAAAAGAAGATGTTTATGAACAAGTAAAGGAAGAAGTAAGAGAAGATGTTTATGAGCAGGTGAAAGAAGAAGTTCGAGAGGACATTTACGAACAAGTGAAGGAAGAACTTTATGAGGAATTTAATGATGATTCAGATTCAAAGAAATAAGATGAGAAAGCTGGTTTGGTCATATGACTGAACCAGTTTTTTTGGAATATGGGATTTTCTTGCATAGAGTGGAGATGATTATTTACAAAGAGGATGACATATGTCCATACAATTATACCTACGCACACATATACTATTTAAGCCTACTACAATAACTTTATAGGAGGGTGATTATATGAAGGAAGAAATGATTGAACAGGAGTTAGTAGATGTATTTGTAAAAAAAGTGATGAAAAAACACTCGTTTCAGAAAATAAATAATAAAGCTGATAAAAAAGCATTAAAGGATTTAGTGACTAAGCTGCAAAATCAAGTCGAGGAGTTTATTGAGAATCAGGAGAAGACGTTTACGGAATCGGAAGCTAATGAGACTAAAAATACAGTCGAAAACCCATCAAATAAAATCAATATCGTAAATCAAATTCAGGATAATAAAAAAATGGTTGAAAGTAAAAATGACCTTAAACAAGTAAAAATCTTCAAGAAAAAAAGATAAATCCTTCGACTATTAAAAGTTAGGTTAAAGTACTAGGGTAATCGAACACTCCTTATTTGGCGACAAGCATACAGTGAAAGTAGAACTGGAAAGGAGGAAGATAATATGAATCAAGATGTATATTACTCTAATTCTAACGATCGAGGAGATACAAGTACGTGGTCAGCATTAGATAGAAAAGCAAAGCATCCTTGTTCACCAGCTGATGAAGGTGATATTGATCAAAGTGCTCAGCAAGTGAATAAAACGCTTCAACAGTCTGAAGAGTATATTTTCATTAAGGATTCGTGTGATGTTACTGTCACCACAACAGATACGAAAGCAGCTGTACAGCTACAAGCAGCATTACAAGCGGCCATCGCTCTCGTCGTTAGTATCTCAATTGCTGACAGTCAAGAAGCTGAACAGATTACTCAGGAATTGTTACAGTCCGCAAAAATTAAACAAATCTCTTTACAAAAAACAGTTATTGAAAATTCAAGAAATGTTAATGTTACGACTACCGATACTCAAATTGGTATAAATATCCAACTGTTGCTTCAAATCCTACTTGCTTTGTTAGTGAATTTAGACATTCTATAATCCATTTAAGGGTGTCATGTGTATGAATCAAAGTAAATCCGAATGCTAATTTAGCATTCGGATTTTTTAAGCTTTTATAGTGAACTTTGCTAATAAAATATGCTCATTTAAATTGACGTATTAATATGAATGGAACATATAGGCGTTTGTATGAATAAAGTATAGAGGACTAATAAGAAGAGGAGCCGATACAATGTTTTATCATGTAAAGAACCTTCAATATCATGCTAAGCCTGTAAGGTCAGATCCTGTATTTGCCAAAAAGTTGCAAGAAATACTTGGGGGGCAATTTGGTGAAATTTCCGTTGCTTTACAATACTTATTTCAAGGATGGAATACAAGAGGGGAAGAGAAGTATAGAGATTTGTTACTTGCGACAGGTACAGAAGAGCTAGCGCATGTTGAAATGCTAGCAACGATGATCGCACGTTTGTTAGACAATGCTCCTGTCGGAGATCAAGAAGTAGCAGCTAAAGACCCTGTTGTTGGAGCAATATTAGGCGGAATGAACCCACAGCATGCCATTGTTGCTGGACTAGGAGCGATGCCTGCAGATAGTGTCGGGAATCCTTGGACAGCTAGTTACATTAATGCAAGTGGAAATTTACTAGCTGATTTTCGTCTAAATTTAACATATGAATCTCAGGGGCGTCTTCAAGCAGTTCGTTTATATGAGATGACAACCGATGAGGGTGTCAAAGATATGCTATCATGGCTTATTGCACGAGATACGATGCATCAAAACCAATGGTATGCTGCAATATGCGAATTAGAAGAAAAAGAAAACATTGTTGTACCGAGTACGTTCCCACGCTCGTTAGAAAAGCATGAAGTTGCATATGATTATTATGATTTATCAGGAGGAACGGAAAGCAAGCATGGTCGTTGGGCGCAAGGACCAAGTATGGATGGATTGGGTGAGTTTACGTATGTTCCTAATCCTAAGCCACTTGGCAAGAAACCAAGGCTACAACCAGCTCCACCGTATATGCATAATACGGCTTTACCGAATCCGCCTCATCTTCCACCTATGTTCTAAGACGTTAAAAGCTTGTCGTGATGAAGGAGTAAAGGAGATATCACATCATCGTGGTATCTTTTTTGTGTTTGAGCGCTAAATAAAAGAGCATGCCTATAAAATGGCACAAATACATATCTGCCTATAAAATCATGATAGAAGTTGAAAAAATATCAAATGAAAAAGGGAAAGGTTGTAAATAGACCCAATTCCCTTTCAAGCAAGAAATTTGTTCTGTACAATGAGCACTAGTTGGAAGCACATCAAATTAAATTCCAACACGAACAATTCTAAGGAGGAATTTTAGATGAGCAAGAAATTTCTTTATACACTTTTAGCGGGGGCGCTTTCAGTTAGCGTATTAGCAGCTTGTGGAGACGAGCCAGCTCCAGAAGATGTAGATGGTGGCGATCCAGTAGGAGATGAAGAACCTATTGAAGATCCAGTAGGTGAAGATCCGATTGGAGATGAGCCTTTAGATGATGAACCAGAACTTGATGAAGAGCCGATTGGTGACGAAGATTTAGAATTAGAATAATAATGTAAAGTTACCAATCTAGTAACTAGAAAAGCTACCTAATAAGTTTATTTTAACTTTTTAGGTAGCTTTTGTTTTAAATATTAAATAATGGGTATAGATAGATGAGCACAAACCAATTATATAAAATTTAAGGAGGAAATCATGATGAATATGAAAAAGTTATTATCAGGATTAGCAGCAGGAGCGTTAGCCGTAAGTGTATTAGCAGGATGTGGAGATGTAGAAGGAGAGCCAGGAGTAGATGAGCCAGGAATGAATGACCCAGGAATGGAAGAGCCAATGGATGATGGAGGATTAGAGTAAGAGTAGGAGCTTTATAAAAAATAATGATTAATATAGGAGGAGAAGAATAATGAAAAAGTTATTATCAGGATTAGCAGCAGGAGCGTTAGCTGTAAGTGTATTAGCAGCATGTGGAGATGTAGAAGGAGAGCCAGGAGTAGATGAGCCAGGAATGAATGACCCAGGAATGGAAGAGCCGATGGATGATGGCGGATTAGAATAGAAGCTAATGGTACTACATTTTGACTATATAAAATAAACTGTCTCAAGTCAGTTAACTTGGGACAGTTTTTTAGTAGCTAATTTTATATAACTGAAGATCCATTGAATGGATTAATTGAAATGGTTGACAAATTAAATAGATAAGAAAAGAGGTGACTATATAAATGATTAGTATAGTCATCTTTTTTAAGTGATTTAATATATTGGAATAATTTAATTGATTATTCTAATAACTCGATTATTCCGAAAATAAAAATAGTACAAAAAATTTCGTGTATTTATTAAGAGATTATAAAAGTATTTGCAAATTAAAGGCTGTGTGTTAATATGCATATACAAGTATAATTATTATATTGAAAATAGTTGGGGGATTTAAAGTGAAAAAAATATTCGTGTACTTAGTAATGACTATTATCGTTAGCTTTGCGTTAGTTGCATGTGGCTCGGATGATTCAGAAACACTAGTAATGGGAACATCTGCTGATTATCCACCATATGAATCATTTGATACAGCAACAGGAGAAATAGTTGGGTTTGATATTGACATTGCTCGTTATATTACAGATGAGCTAGGATATGAACTTGAAATTGAAGATATGGATTTTAATTCGTTAATTCCAGCTTTAGAATCAGGAAGAATTGATTTTGTATTGGCGGGAATGACCCCAGATGATGAACGTAGTCAAAGTGTTGACTTCTCTGATATTTACTATTTAGCGAAGAATTTAATTGTCACAACAGAAGATTCTGATATTCATACGATGGAAGATTTAGAAGGAAAGACTGTCGCTGTACAGCTCGGATCAATTCAAGAGCAAGAAGCAGAAGCAATAGCTGATGATTTTGGCTTTGAAGTTGTTAAATTAAACCGTATTCCAGAAATTGTCCAAGAGTTATTAGCTGGTCGTATTGATGCCATTTTAATGGAAGATAAAGTAGCAGAAGGGTTTCTAGGAGCTCAAGAAGGACTAATGAGTTTTGAAGTGCCAGTAGAAGATGAAGAGGAATTAGGAGCTGCTATTGCTTTTCCGAAAGAAAGTAAATTAGTGGAACCTTTTAATGAAAAACTAAATGAAATGATGGAAAATGGCAAGATGAATGAACTTATTTTAGAATGGTTTGATGCCGAAGATGAATAAACCAATTTTTGGTTAAGGGAAGGAGTGAGGGCATGGATTTGAGTTTTGATCGAATCGTGCCCCATATTCCTTTTATCCTAGAAGGGATATGGGTTACGCTACAATTCGTTAGTGTTTCATTGATTATTGGTTTATTGTTAGGAATCATATTGGCATTTTTTAAGATTGGACGCGTTGGAATTTTACGCTTTTTAGCAAATGCTTATACATCTATTTTTCGTGGTACTCCTCTTATACTACAGTTATCAATCATTTATTTTGGTGTCCCTCAATTTGGAATTGATATTAGTGCATATGTAGCAGGCGTTCTTGCTTTTGGTTTAAATTCGGCTGCTTACGTTTCAGAAATTATTCGTGCAGGAATTCAAGCAGTTGATAAAGGACAGCAAGAAGCTGCTGATGCATTAGGGGTTCCTTACAGACATACGATGCTTCATATTATATTACCTCAAGCCTTTCGTAACATATTACCTGCTCTCTTTAATGAGTTTATTAATTTAACGAAGGAATCCGCTATTGTGTCTGTTATTGGGGTTATGGACCTTATGAGAAGAGCTCAAATTGTAAATGCTCAACTGTACACGTATTTCGAAACGTTCCTATTAATTGGACTAGTCTATTACATTCTTGTGATGGGATTGACTTTAATTGGCCGATTTATTGAGAGGAGGTTGCAACGCAGTGATTAAAGTTGATGATTTATATAAGTCATTTCAGCAAATTGAAGTGTTAAAAGGGATCTCAACAGAAATAGAACGAGGTGATGTCGTTGCGGTGATTGGTCCTTCGGGCTCAGGGAAGTCTACCTTTTTGCGTTGCTTGAATTTATTAGAAAAACCTACCTCAGGTCAAGTATGGGTCGGAGAGAAGGAATTGACAAACCCTAAAGCGGACGTTCGAATAGCTAGACAGCAAATTGGAATGGTGTTTCAGCATTTTCATCTTTTTCCTCATATGACCGTTCTTGAAAACATTACGTATGCTCCTCAAAACGTAAAAGGAGAGAAAAAAGAAAGTGCTGTAACTAGAGCAAAGCAATTACTTCAGGATGTTGGATTATTGGGAAAAAGTGGAGAATACCCTAGTCGTTTGTCTGGTGGTCAGAAGCAGAGAGTAGCGATTGCACGGGCATTAGCGATGGAGCCTGAAGTGATGTTATTCGATGAGCCAACTTCTGCTTTAGATCCTGAGATGGTTAAGGAAGTACTGAATGTCATGAAGCAACTAGCTCAATCAGGTATGACGATGGTTATTGTAACACATGAAATGGGCTTTGCCCGAGAAGTTGCCGATCGTGTTCTTTTCCTTGACCAGGGAAAGTTAGTTGAAGATACACCACCGAAACAGTTTTTCGAAGCGCCAACTTCCGATCGAGCAAAAGAATTCCTTGATAAAGTATTATAAATCAATATAGTGACTCGAATAAAGGTCTTTCAGAGACTTATTATTCGAGTTTTTTCATTGAAATAGAAAAGGCCGCGAAGAGATTTTTCGTAAAGAATATATACATGTTGGAATGTATCGTGGCTTCATATGATAAAATACGAATAATAATAGTGCTAGTTTGAACAGAAAAGGAGTCTAATGAATGCCATTTAGAATTGGATATCGTACATTAAAAACAGCTATTGGAGCCGGAGTAGCTGTTGCCATAGCACAAATGCTGAATTTAGACTTTTATGGGTCTGCGGCGATTTTGGCGTTACTTTGTATTTCGACAACGAAACGTGATTCTGTAAAGGCGTCATGGTATCGAATTGCAGCATGTTTAATTGGCCTTGTTGTCAGCTCAATTGTTTTTAGTTTAATTGGTTACGCTCCCTGGGCTTTAGCTGTTGTTTTATTACTCTTTATTCCAATAGCAGTCATGTGGAAAGTAGAAGAAGGGATTGTCACAAGCGCTGTCATCATTTTGCATATGTATACAGCTCAAGAAGTAACTCTTTCTTTAATTATAAATGAATTGCTACTGATTATGATCGGTGTTGGGGTCGCGTTAATTATGAATGCTTATATGCCAAGTAGTGAAAGGAAGCTTCGACATTATCATAAAGAGATCGAAGCGCATTTTAAGAAAATCTTTTTTGAATTGGCTGTTTATTTAAGGTATGGCGAAAGTGACTGGGACGGGAAAGAAATATATGAAACAGATGAATTATTAAAAGCAGGACAAAATGAAGCGTTAGTTAATATACATAACCACTTCCTTCGATATGAGGATCGTTATTACTATTACTTTAAAATGCGAGAAAAGCAATTTGAGTTACTTGAGAGACTTATGCCTTATATATCCTCTATTGACCAGACGTATGAACAAAATGTCGTACTAGCAGGTTTTCTAGAGGAATTAGGTGCGGCCATTAGTCCAGCTAATCAAGTTCCTTATTTCTTAGAAAAGCTTGAGGACATTAAGAAAGGATTTCAAAAAACCAACCTTCCGAAAACACGGGAAGAATTCGAAATTCGCGCATCGTTATTTTATATTATGAATGAACTAAGTGAATATTTGCATATTAAAGATCGTTTATGGAATGAGTTGGATAAGAAGAAACTGTAATGACCACACTATAGAATAAAAAGAAGGGGTTGTTTGTAGTGAGATCACTTTGCTTCTTTTTATTAACTGTCCTTGCGGTTTCGCCTATATGGCCTTTAGGAGAGAATCCGACAGTGGGAGACCCATTTCTAATAGTGAGTGTGTCAGACAAGCAGATTTCTTTTATACATGAAAGTGAAGTTCAGTCAACATACCCAATTGCAATTGGAAAAGATGGCGATGAGACACCGATTGGTCTATTTCAAATTATTGTAAAGGCCAAAAATCCATATTATCGCAAGTTAAATATAGAAGGTGGATCACCAGAAAATCCATTAGGGTCACGCTGGATGGGCTTTGATGCGAACAATACGGACGGGCGTATATATGGTATTCACGGCACAAATCGACCTGATCTAATTGGGAAGGCTGTTACTGCAGGTTGTATAAGAATGGCTAATGAGCATGTAGAGGAACTATTTCAACAAATCCCATTAGGAACAAAGATGTTAATAACTGATACAACAGATTTAGAGGTAGTGGAATTAGCGAAAGAGTATGGGGCAATTTAATACTCCATAACGCAAAAAGGGGATGACCTGATATGGAATCCCCTTTTGCAATATGATAATAATGATTAGAAGATTGAGACTCCCATTAAAAGCGTTCCTAGAACCATCGTAATGATCATAATATATATAATGAGCTTCTGGAATTTACGTGGCATACTGACCCCTCCTCTTAAAACATGCTTATGGCGTAATCGCTATCAAGTCTATACGTCTATTTTACTTGTTACTCGTTGAAAGGACAAGAGGGTTTACAGTAGTAGCTGTTATAAATTGAGATAAACGATGATATAACTTGCTGTTTTATAGCGACAGCGTTACGATAAGAAGGGAAATAAAGGAGGTTTAGTATGTTATGGTAAATGAACAACGATTAGTCGAAGAGTTCTTAGAGCTTGTTCAAATTGATTCAGAAACAAAAGAAGAACAATTAATAGCACCAGTATTAAAAAAGAAATTTCAACAATTAGGTGTCTCCGTAGTGGAGGATGATTCAGCAAGTAGAACGGGACATGGAGCAGGTAACTTAATTTGTACGCTAGAAGGCTCACAAAAGGATGCTACACCGATCTATTTTACCTCTCACATGGATACCGTTGTGCCCGGTAAAGGGATTAAACCTAAAATAGAAAATGGTTATGTTGTAACCGATGGGACTACAATCCTAGGGGCAGATGATAAAGCGGGTATTGCGGCTATGTTTGAGGCGTTAAGAGTACTAAAGGAAAATAAAATTGAACATGGTCTCATTCAATTTATCATTACTGCTGGAGAAGAATCAGGTCTAGTTGGAGCGAAGGAAATGAATCCTGATGATATGAAGGCAAAGTTTGGGTTTGCTCTTGATAGTGATGGTCAAGTAGGAAACATTATTGTTGCAGCTCCTACGCAAGCAAAAATAAGTGCAACGATTTTAGGGAAAACCGCTCATGCTGGGGTAGCGCCAGAAAAAGGGGTGTCAGCTATAACAGTTGCTGCAAAAGCTATTTCTAAAATGCCACTAGGCAGAATAGATGAAGAGACGACGGCGAATATTGGTCGGTTTGAAGGCGGTACGCAAACAAACATCGTATGTGATCACGTAACAATTGTCGCAGAAGCACGTTCACTTATTCAAGAAAAAATGGAAAAGCAAGTTAAAAAAATGAAGAAAGCATTTGAAGAAACGGCTGCAAAATATGGTGCTAAGGCTGAAGTAGAGGTAGACGTTATGTATCCAGGGTTTAAACTTAGTGAAGATGACGTAGTCGTAAAGGTTGCCAAAAAAGCGATGGCTGAAATAGGTAGAGAAGTTCAATTGTTACAAAGTGGCGGTGGTAGTGACGCGAATATTTTTGCTGGTCATGGTGTCCCAACGGTTAATTTAGCTGTCGGTTATGAAGAAATACATACGAAGAATGAACGAATGCCAATCGTTGAATTAGTGAAATTATCAGAAGCTGTAGTGGCTATTATTAAAAAAGTTGCAACAAATACAATAAAGGGTTAATGATGAAAAACGTCTTTTCCAAACTCAAGGCATTCTAATATATGTTCTTCAGTGTCACCGACGATCGTAGCTAGTTCAGCTATTGTTGGTGATTTTTTTTGCTTTGAGCCTGAATGAGCTTGAATTTGATATACTTGTTGAAAAAGATGATTGTATGAAGTTTGTTTCGTCATGCGAACACTCACCTCTCAATTTGTATAAACATACTTTCTAATCTCAGCTTAAAGTAATTTAAGTAGAACATCAACTTTTAGAGGTTGTTCAAAGAGGACGATTTGTTCCTTTTTGAAAAGATAAGAAGGTGTAAAATTCTTAGAAGTACTGTGGGGGAGTCAAGAGGACGAAAGCAGTCATTGCTATATTTTTTGGTGCTTTTTTAACATGCTATTAACATAAATTCGTTAATAAAAAAGAAAGGAGGAGAACAATGTGCTCGCTAGAATCATTTTCCATTTAGACATGAACAGCTTCTTTGCTTCAGTTGAAGTTGCTAAAGATCCAACGTTGTCAGGAAAACCGTTAGCAATTGCCGGAAATCCCAAAGAACGTAAAGGAATTATTGTGACGAGTACATATGAAGCGCGTGCTAAAGGAGTAAAAACAACGATGCCGATTTGGCAGGCGAAGAAGCTTTGTCCAGAGCTCATTGTTCTCCCGCCTAATGGTGATTCCTACCGTAAAGCATCACAGGCAATTTTCGATATTTTGTTTTCGTATACGCCAAACGTACAGCAAGTTTCTATAGACGAAGGATATATGGATGTTACGGATATGACTGATATTCACCCTGTTTCGTTAGCTAAACAAATTCAAAAACGAATATTTGACGAGCTAAGACTACCTTGTAGTATTGGAATCGCTCCGAATAAATTTCTAGCGAAGATGGCCAGTGATATGAAGAAGCCAAATGGTATAACGATCGTACGAAAACGTGATGTTTCTCAGGTGCTTTGGCCAATGCCGATCGAAGAGATGCACGGTATTGGACGAAAAACAGTAGAAAAGTGGAAAAAAACATCGATTCATACAATCGGTGATTTAGCAGTGGCTGACAAAGAATTGTTAGCAAAGAAATTTGGTGATCGTGGGTTGAAGCTTCAGGAAAGGGCCAATGGGATTGATCACCGAAAAGTAGATCCTAATGCATATAGTCAATTTAAATCAATTGGCCATTCAAAAACGTTACATGCCGATACAGCAAATCGTGAATTAATCAATGAAACATTTTCAAAATTAGCTGTTCAAGTACAACATAGATTACATGCGAAAAAAGTGTGTGCATACGGAGTTCAAATAACAATTCGTTATTTTAATTGGAAAATGATTACAAGAAGTAAAAAGCTTGTTGACCCTATTCAAAGTGAGCAAGATCTCTTAATGGAAGCAAAACGGATGTTTGACCATGCTTGGAATGGTGAACGAGTTCGATTATTAGGCATTAGCACGTATGATTTAATCGATCAACAATATGCATACAGACAACTCGACTTATTTTCCTATAAGGAAGACGAAAAAATGGAAAGGTTACAGCAAACGATAAAGCATCTTCGGAAAAAATTCGGGGATGGAAGTGTTCAAAAGGGATATAGGAAGAAAATAAATGATGACAATTAACATTAATAGTTTCTTCACATCTGCCGATATAGTAAGTAGGATGAAAGAGTGCGGAGGTGAAAGCACATGCAAATTCAGCAGCAATTGACGTCTTCTTCGAAACAATTTGACAGTCAAAATCAACTAAGAGAGGGAGATGTTTATAGAGCAACAATAAAGGAGCGAACAGGAGAACGGGACGCCATTGTTTCCATTAGAGGGCGCGATGTCCCTGTAATATTTGAAGGCTCCTTACCGTCAAAAGAGCGTGTTCATGTGCAGGTAACAGAGAATCGTGGAGATTCAATTCGGGTTAAGGTTGCAGAAGAGCAAACTAGGCAAACGGGACAAGGTCGACCATTAACAAGTAGCCAAGGTGAAATGCAGCAACGATTGCAGCATTTAGGTGTACAACAACCAAGTCGCGAATTGACAAGGGCTGCTATGATTTTACATGAACAAGGTGTTTCGTTAAATAGAAATGCTGTACGTGACTTACAACAATTTATACAAACAGGGAATGCGAATGACCGCTTGCAAACGATTCAAGCGATAGCAAATAAAAGGCTTGACATAACGCCAAGTCATTTACGGGCTGTTGATGAAGCTCTACACGGAAGACCGTTAAACCAAGTCTTAACCGATCTTGCGCGAGAAATAAAGCAAGAAATCAAACCTCCTTCTAGAGAACATGCCTCTCAATCAGGACAAGGGCAAAGAGTTCATGTTGAAGAAATACGTCAACTCCTTCAATCTGATCCTAGACAAGCAATTGAGAGACTTGTACGAATGCAACAACATTTGAGTCATTCTTCTGAAGGGTCACAAGCAACGGAACGTTTAGCGAAAGAGGCCAGACAGCTGCAGCAAGCGGCAATTGATCGGATCCTTCAAGCTTTGCCACAATCGAAAGAATTTAGCTCATTACGACAACAAATACAAGAACGTGGCGTAACGGAGGAAATACGTCAGAGACTAGCTCAAATGAATCTGCCAAATCGTGATCAACTTGATCGAGCTATTCGACAATCCGTTCAGCTACAACAGGCAGCAAATGAACGTGTTATGCAAGCTTTGTCTCATAACCAATCTCATACAGTTGCAAAACAAGATATTACCCAGCAAGTAGTGCGAATAATCGAGTCGACAACGGATACAGGTCGAACTGCTGAACGATTACACGTATTACTCACGAACGAGAATCGTACATCCCTAACGATACAACAAATACAGCAATTAGTTGAAGGTGTACGTCAGCATTTAAGTCAAGGAAGAGCTGAACAAGCAATTCAACAAGTCACAATGACGCTTTCACAAACAAATTCTGCTGAAGCGATGACGCTAAATACTCAAACGAGTTCGCCAGGATCATTATCCAACGTCATTCATCAATTTGTTGAGCAATCGTTACGTTCATTGCAAACAGAACCGAACTTTCAACGAGCGATTGAACAAATCCAGACTCAGCTAGTAAATCGTCCGTTTTCAGAGACGATAAAGAATGATATCCAGCAACAAATAGCAGCAGCACAACAAACAGAACAGTCAGGAAGAGAGATGAAAGCAAGGCAAGAAGTCGCTCATTCTTTGCAGCAACTCGAACAACAAACTCAACCAACACCTTCGAGTAGAGAATCAATTTATATTCAGAATGAGCAATTCCAAACGAGTCAGCAATCAGCAAACAAAATGATAGCTGTTACGACTGTGACAGAGAGAATGGCACAATTAACGGCTGATTTTAAACAATTTCAAAGAGAGCTACATCGATCGTTAGATCAAACAGCTAGATTGATTGAACAATTTCGTAGCCAAGCACAGCAACAAGCGAAACCAATGCTTGAAAAGACGATTAAACGGTTAGACAATGCGATTTTAAAAAGTGAAATGATGCTCTTTACAGATATGAAAACAGAAAGAGAATTAATGCAAGCGAGTAATCGTTTAGCCGAAGCCAAGCAATTGTTAGCGAGAGGCTCTCATCGAGAAGCAAATCAAATCGTAAGAGAAGTAAGTCAGCTCGTTGAAAAAGTCCATTTTCAACCTTCTGAAACGAAGGTTAAGCACTATACGGCTGCTAGGGAAGAGGCGGTTCGAAATATGCAATTGCCTGAGCAAAACGGGCCGAGACAGATGTCAGAAACGATAAGACCGATACCGGCTGAACCATCGCCTCGAGCTATGCTTGAATTAATTCGTAGTCTTGGTTTAAATCGTGATAGTGAATTAGCACAACAATTTGCTTCAGGTAACCGTGAGCACACTCATGAACAACAACAGAATCTGAAATCATTGTTAATGCAGCTTGCGCGTGGAGAAGAAGAGGGAACACGTGCCAATCAGCTTGCAAATCAAGCATTAAATAACTTGACTGGCCAACAGCTATTAAGTCGGTCTGATCAGCAAAATATGCAAAGCTTATTCTTTCAGCTACCGTTTTTATTAGAAGAGAAAGTAGAGAACTTAAAAGTATTCGTTAATTCTCGTAATGAAGACGAGCAAGTTGATTGGGAAAATTGTAGTATCTATTTCTTAATGCAAACACCTAAGATGGGGGATATTGGTATTCTCGTATCGGTAAAGGATCGTCAATTATCTGTTACGTTGAAAAATGATCAACTGGACTTTCAGGCAAAAATGGAGCCTTTTGTTCAACAATCGATTGATAAGCTTGGAGAGCTTGGTTTTAACATTAAGGGAATACACTTTGCACATTTACAAGAGGATAATGACCAAGAAAAAGGTAAAGAGATGGATGAACCTCGGCAACGAGCGACATTTACGGAGAAAGGGTTTGATTTTAAAGTATGATTATTTCCAAGCATATTAATCATAAGCAACGAAAGCTAAGTAATGGACCTTCTGCAGCAGTGATTCGCTATGATCATAATGAGGATACACCAAAGGTTGTCGCGCATGGGAAAGGTCAAGTCGCAAGTCAAATTATTGATATTGCAAAGCAAAACGATATTCATATGCAAGAAGATCCATTACTTGTTGAAAATTTACTAGATATGGATCTAGGAGATAATATTCCTCCACAGCTCTATTCAATTATGGCAGAGGTTTTATTATTAATAGAAGAAATGGAGAAAAACTATTAAAAATTAGAAGAAACAAACCGATAGTAATAATGAGAGAGCGGAGGTGGAAACATTGACTGCATTCCTCACAAACGAAGCACTTCATCAAAAGTCATCTGAGCAAATTACGGCTTTGTTATATGAAGCAGCTTTAACGAACTTAGAAGAGGCGCTTGCACATAATGAACAAAAGGAATATATTGACGCAAATGAAAAATTAAAAAAAGCAGGCGATATTGTTTATCGGTTAGGTGCAGGTTTAAACTATGAAGCTGGGATCGTAGCCGATCAACTAGATCAAGTTTACAATTATATCGCTGACAAGATTATTGAAGCTAATTATAAAAAAGACAATGAAATCATACGTGAAGTGATCCAAATAGTAGAATCGATTATGTCAGCTTGGAATGAGGCGATGAAGGTGAAGAAAGATCCGCAATCATCACTTGTTAAGCAAAAAGCTCAAGCATATGAATCGACTTCCATGTATGAGTCATAAAAAAGGAGATTGAACAATGAAAATTAACAACAATATTCAAGCGTTAAATGCGTATCGTAACCTTCATGCAAATCAATTTAGTACATCGAAGAATTTAGAAAAGTTATCTTCGGGATTACGAATTAACCGTGCTGCGGATGATGCGGCGGGGCTAGCGATTTCAGAGAAAATGCGTTCACAAATTCGTGGCTTGAAAATGGCTGAGCGTAATGCGATGGACGGGATTTCTTTAATGCAAACATCAGAAGGTGCGATGCAAGAAGTACATACGATGCTACAACGAATGCGTGAATTAGCAGTTCAAGCGGCAAATGATACAAATACAGAATATGATCGTGAGCAAATCCAAAAGGAAATTGATCAATTAAAACTAGAGATTGATGACATTTCGGAGAAAACAGAGTTCAATACGAGAAAGCTGTTGAATGGTTATAGTGCGGTAATGACGACGTATGACCAAACAGGAAATGATATTAATTTACAAGGTTATCCTGTTGTGACTGATGCGAACTTTAAGTCAGGTCAATATGAAGTGGAGGTAGGAGATGTTGTAGAGTATTATGAAATTACTCAACCAGCAGCGGGTTTAGGAACGACGGCTCCTCAACCTGACATTAAGTTTACAAACTTCCCTGCTGCTGATGCTGACGAAGAAATGAAGTTTGGTGAGTATACGATTCGCATTCGAGACGTGCGCCCAAATGAAGATGCGGAGGTTGAAATCCTTGATCCAGACGGCTTGCCAATCGGAACGAAAGTTGTTGGTATAGGAGATGAAGGTGAGGCAGAAATGGACATTTTTGGTATCACGATTGATACTTCAAAAATCGACTCTGCTGGAACGGTAAAAGTGAAAATGGAAGCTACGGCGACGATTACTTTAAATGATGGGGATGGTAATCCGATCAAGTCGCCTCGAGAATTAACATCAACGAATGGCTTATTTAAGCACGGTGGAGTTGAATATCAATTTAACACGTCCATTGAAGAAAATGAAACACTAGAATTCACCATCACAAACAACGCCTTATCTTTCCAAATTGGACCGAATACGAATCAAAACGTCATGATTGATATTCCGAAAATGGATGTTGTGACGTTAAATATCGAAAATGTGAATGTATTAACGAACGAAGCAGCGAACCAAGCGATCTTTGCTCTTGATCAAGCCGTAAACCGATTGTCTGATGCGCGTGCTAAGCTCGGTGCTGTTCAGAACCGTCTTGAGCATACGATTAACAATTTACAAGTGACTCATGAGAATTTAACTGCATCTGAGTCTCGTATTCGCGATGCAGATATGGCGCTTGAAATGACTGAATTCACGCGAAATAACATTTTGAACCAGTCTGCGACAGCGATGTTAGCGCAAGCGAACCAATTACCACAAGGTGTACTCCAGCTTTTACAATAATATAACGAGTAGAGGAGGCATCTCCTAGAGTCACTTCTAGAGATGTCTCTTTCTTTTTCTAAGAAAGTATAAAATTAGAGGGAGACATGTGAGAAGAACCGAAGAAGCAAGTGGGATCATTCAAAGAAGAGCGTTGGCTTCGTTGTAACGGCTCCGCACAACGCTAGTAAGAAAAGACGCTACCGCGCTTTTCTTACATAGAGACGAAACACGAATCATTTGGTATAATCGTACTAATGAAATGGGAACAAGGTGGTGTGACAGCGTGGATGTTCAGCGAGTCGGAAAAGCAGGTATCAATAAAACAGACATGAAGCCTAAAGGACCGGAAGCGAGTGTGTCATTTAAGGAAGTCATCGGCAAGCAGCGTAATGAGAAGGCCTATGATCGACTATCGGCATTAATGCAAAAGATTGATGACCAAGGGAAAGTTTTGTCGGAAACTCGTACAGTTGACGAATTGCGAAAATATAAAAAGCTTGTGAAAGAATTTATGGAAGATGCTGTTGAGTTTGGATTAAGTCTAGAGGAACGACGGGGCTTTAATCGTCGAGGTAGAACGAAAATTTATAAAATCGTCAAGGAAGTTGATCGAAAGCTCCTTGATTTAACGGATGCCGTTCTTGATAAACAAAAAAAAGGATTAGATATATTGAATATGGTTGGTGAAATTAAAGGCTTGCTCGTGAATATTTATGCGTGAAGATGATAAGACAAAGATGAGTTGTTGCGTCGTCAATTATACAAGTATTAAAAATGAGAAAGGATCTCTTACGTTGAATGAAGCGTTAGAGATCCTTTTATTTGTGCTTATTTAGGGAATGATACGCGGATAGCGTTGTGGATATGTTTTAAATGAATACAAAAGGTTAAACAAACTGCAAAGCGTTTCCTCTTACCAAGCTCGTTCGTATTGGTTGGGTGCTTGGATGGTTGTTTGCAATTCCTTTGCTGCGCTAAGTGGCCAATAAGGATTTCGCAAAAGCTCTCTCGCGATGAAGATTAAGTCTGCACGGCCGTTTTGAAGGATTTCTTCCGCTTGAATACCAGTTGTGATAAGACCAACTGCACCTGTATCGATATTGGCTCCTTGCCGGATGGCTTCGGCATGAGGCACTTGATATCCAGGATACACTTCGCTTGGACCAGCCGGAATGACTCCACCAGTACTAACATCTATTAAGTCAATATCTAATTCTTTCAACCAAGTTGATAATGCAATGAAATCCTCTAACGAATTTCCTTGATCGGAATATTCATCTGCTGAAATTCGAACGAAAAGCGGGCCGCTCCACACATTTTGTATACTTTCGATAATACGACGTAAAAATCGGAAACGATTCTCTAACGTTCCACCATATTGATCGGTTCGTTTATTTGTTAAAGGTGATAAGAATTGATTGATCAAATACCCATGAGCAGCGTGGACTTCAATAATGTCATAGCCTGCTTCTTTTGCACGTTTCGCTCCGTTTGTAAAAGCGGTAATCATTTCATTGATTTGGTCAGATGTTAATTCATTTGGTTTCTTTATTTGATCGAATGCTATAGATGAAGGAGCATATATCGTTTCATTAACGGTTGATTTACGCCCGGCATGAGCTAGTTGAATCGCAGCTTTCGCGCCGTGCTCGTGAACACGCTCAACGATATGTTGATGTCCTGCTGTATGCTTGTCATCCCAAATACCTAAATCTTGATCTGAGATGCGTCCTTCTGGGGTAATGGCTGTTGCTTCAACCATAATAAGACCAACTTGCCCAACAGCCCGAGATTCATAATGACTTATATGAAAAGGACGCACATGACCATCTTTCGTGTCAGAAGAGTACATGCACATAGGTGACATCACAATTCGGTTTTTTAACGTAATTCCTTTAAACGTAATGGGTGAAAATAATTTATTTGTCATGGAAGTCCCTCCAATATCGCTATTAGTATCTTGCAAATTATATAGTAGCATGTTTGTTTATCGATATCGAATTATAAGCTTCTGTTTTTTCGGGAACAATTACGATAAAAAGGAGGTACTTTTTAGATGCATACAAAGCAAACAGTTAAATATATTTGTCATCACTATCCATCAGGGAATTGCTATTATTATAAAAGTGAAATCATTACACACCTTTCATGGGATTGTCTCGATTCGTTACAGTGGTCAACTCCTAGACCAATTACTGAACGTACGTTTTTAAAAAGGAGGAAGCAAGGGTATAAAGTTGAATTTGTTTATCAAACGAAGCAGCCTGCTGTGATTGTACCTATAAGGTGAGTAATTGTCACAATCATGACGATTTTATTTGTTTGTTTCTAATCTGACTTCCTGTAAACTAAGGAATGAAGAACATGTGGAGAGGGGTACATAATGAAACATTTTTTAAAAATTAGTAGTTTGGCGCTTGCTATTTTATTAGTAGGTTGCAATTTAGAAACGGTCGAACAGCAGCAAGTATTAGAGCTTGATGCAAGTCATATAGATTCCTTTTTGATTGATCATGATGAAGGTGATGTTCAGATTCGTTCAAGCGACAGTGCGAATATGATTGAAGTTGAAGCGACGTTTTCTGCTATAAGTAGTGAAGAAGAGCTAGCTGCGGCTTTCTTAGAGCGCAATCTTACATTATCATTAGAAAATGTTGATGGTGTGGCTATGTTGAAAACATCAATCAAACGTATAGCAAACGAATCTGAAGAGGGTGACATTCATTTAGAGATTACGGTGCCTGCGCATTTGAAGGTTGAACTAAAACAGAATGCGGGAAAGTTACATATTCAAGGATTACAGGAAGAACTTGCAGTTCAGCACGGGACGGATAGTCTTGTCATTGAAGATGTTGAAGCAAATGTAACGATTACTGATGGTGCTGGTTCCGTTCAGTTAATGAATGTTATAGGGGAAACGAGAATAAATAATGCAACAGGTCATACAGTTGTTGCTGATTCTGCAGGAGATATTGTCATAACGAATGGAACGGGCGATGTTGAACTAGAGGGGTTTAACGGCACAGTGTCTGTTCGAAGTGGGGCTGGTCATATTTCGATTAATCATGTTGATGGCGATGTGACGATTATTGAAAGTGCTCAAGGGAATGTAGAAATTGAAAATGTTACTGGGGAGATTGTTAATTTCGTCAAATAATTGAAAGTCTAGAAGAGAGCTCGTAATTGAGTTGTTTTCTAGGCTTTTTTTGTACAGATAAGTGGGAATCGAAGAAACGTTTTAGGTCGTTTTATTAATTATGAATTTTCATGTTAGATATATGAAATCTCAATTGACAAAACCATTGGAAATAGATAGAATACTATTAAACAAATAAATCATATCGTTTTTATAGGGATTAAATGAATTTCGACTTAGTGAGGAGGGGAGAGGCTGATGAATTTAACCTATGAGCAATTGCAAGAGAATGAGTATAAACAAATTAATGAAGAGCTTGAACATAAAGATACACTTGAAGTCATTAAATGGGCGTATGAATCATTCGGTGATAACCTCGTGTATTCTTGTAGCTTCGGTGCAGAAGGAATGGTCTTAATTGATCTAATAAGTAAGGTGAAAAAAGATGCACAAATTGTTTTTTTAGATACAGATTTTCATTTCAAAGAAACGTACGATTTGATTGATCAAGTAAAATCAAAATACCCTTCATTGAAAATCGAACTGGCTAAGCCTGAATTGACACCTGAAGAACAGGTTGAGAAGTATGGAGATAAACTATGGGAAAGACAGCCTGATGCATGTTGTCAAATTCGAAAGCTTGTGCCATTACAACGGGAATTGAATAAATACGATGCATGGTTCTCAGGATTGCGTCGAGAACAATCGCCCACTAGGGCAAACACTCAATTTGTTAATCAGGATAACCGTTTTAAGTCGATAAAGGTGTGTCCGTTAATTCATTGGACAGAAGAAGAAATTTGGATGTACATCCGCCTTCACAAACTTCCTTACAATGAATTACATGATAAGAGGTATCCTAGCATTGGATGTGAATACTGTACGAAACCCGTTGCCGAAGGAGAAGATCCTAGAAGTGGCAGATGGGCGAATTCAGAAAAGACAGAGTGCGGACTCCATGTTAATGGTAGTGGCATATAATAAGGAGGAAATGAAATATGACAACAATTCAAGCACATGGTGGAACATTAGTTCAACTTTTTGAACCTGACTATGATGTTTCATCACTTACAAAAGAAATTCAATTAGATTCATTTGCGTTATCAGATTTAGAATTAATTGGGGTTGGGGCATTTAGTCCTTTAACGGGCTTTTTGAATAAGGAAGATTATGAAAGTGTCGTGCGTAATATGAGGCTTTCAAATGGGACGATCTGGAGTATTCCAATTACATTACCAGTTGATAAAGGTGTGGCTGATTCTTTAAAACGAGGTGAACAAGTTAAGCTCGTTCATAATGGAGATGTGTATGGAGTCATTACAGTTGAAGAAGTGTATGAGCCTAATAAGAAAGAAGAGGCAGAAAATGTCTATCGTACTTCTGATTTAGCTCATCCTGGTGTGAAGAAGTTATTTGATCGTCATGATATATATGTAGCTGGGCCGATCGTGTTAACGAAACGGTTAAAGCGTGATCGCTTTGAAGAGTATTATTTAGATCCGAAAGAGACAAGGAAGAAGTTTGCTGAGCTAGGGTGGAATCGTGTAGTTGGGTTCCAAACTCGAAATCCTGTCCATCGAGCACACGAATATATTCAAAAATCAGCTTTAGAAATTGTTGATGGCCTATTTTTAAATCCTTTAGTAGGTGAAACGAAATCTGATGATATACCAGCAGATGTGCGGATGGAAAGCTATGAAGTGTTACTAGATAAATATTATCCGAAAGATCGCGTCTTTTTAGCTGTTTTTCCAGCGGCGATGAGATATGCAGGCCCTCGTGAAGCCGTATTCCATGCTATTGTTCGACAAAATTTTGGTTGTACTCATTTTATCGTCGGGCGTGATCATGCGGGTGTTGGTGATTATTATGGAACATATGATGCTCAACTGATCTTTTCTGAGTTTGAAAAAGGAGAATTAGCAATTGAGCCGCTTTTCTTCGAGCATAGTTTTTATTGTAAAGCTTGTGGGAATATGGCTTCTACGAAAACATGTCCTCATGGAAAAGAAGATCGTGTCATCTTATCAGGAACGAAGGTTCGTCAAATGCTTTCAGATGGTATAACTCCACCCCCTGAATTTAGTCGTAAAGAAGTAGTAGAGGTATTAATTAGAGGTATGAAGAAGCAAGTTCATGCTTAATAGAAGGGAAGAACCTGTATGACTTTATCCATTGTCGCAATTGTAATTGCGTGTTTTTTCGCAATGAATATCGGTGCAAGTGGGACAGCAGCGGCAATGGGACCAGCTTATGGAAGTGGTGCCATACCGAAAAAGAGAGTAGCAATGTTACTCGTTGGCGCGTTTGCTTTTTTAGGAGCTTTGTCTGGAGGGGAGGTTGTTCGCACGATTGGCAGCGGGATTATTCCGACTTCCATTGTTGATGTTGAGGTCGTCATTATCATTCTTTCTGCTGCATGCCTTTCACTTTTTATTGCCAATTTACTTGGAATTCCGCTTTCGACAAGTGAAGTTGTAGTTGGAGCCATTGTTGGCGCTGGGATAGCCTATCAAGAGTTATTCTTTAATTCGTTATTCGTTATCGTTTCGTTTTGGGTAATTGTACCGATTGTTGCTTTCTTGTTAGCCTTTGTATTTGGACATTTAGTGAAAAGACTTGAAAAAAAACATCCGATGTTAAATGGAAAAGGGAAATGGCGTAAGCCTTTGACTATTCTTTTAATTGTGAGTGCTTGCATGGAAGCATTTGCTGCTGGAATGAACAATGTCGCTAATGCTGTAGGACCTCTTGTTGGAGCAGGGCTTATTGATATTCATATCGGGATCATAATGGGAGGCTTCTTTGTAGCATTAGGAGCGATTTTACTTGGTGGCAGAGTACTTGAAACGAATGGGAAACGTATTACGAAATTGAGTCTATTACAAGGAAGTACGGTTTCGATCACGGGTGGCTCACTCGTTATTACAGCCTCAGTATTTGGGTTACCTGTGCCGTTAACTCAAGTGACGACATCAGCCATTATTGGAATCGGTACAGTCGATGGCGGATTTAGACTATGGCAAAAAAGTATTTTAAAGCAAATTGTGAAAGTGTGGATTGTTTCACCGTTGTTTTCACTCGTGCTTTCATATGGATTCATTCTTCTTTTTAAAGAAGGAGATTATTATTCACTAGCTGTATTGTTAAGTGCTTTAATAGCCACTGCGGGCGCATATAGCTTATACAGAACGGTAAGACAAAATCGTCGAACGACTTATGATGATGGTGCAGGAATATAGGAATGAATTGTTGGAGAAAAGGTGTGAAGAAGTTGGGACAAAATCAGAATATTGTTTGGCATGATACAACGATAAAAAAAGAAGAACGGCAAAAAAGAAACGGTCATAAAAGTTGTATTTTATGGTTTACGGGATTATCAGGTGCAGGAAAATCAACATTGGCAAATGCGTTAGAGCAGCAATTGTTTCGTCAAGGTAAAGCGAGCTATATTCTCGACGGAGATAATGTTCGTCACGGCTTAAATAAAGGCTTAGGTTTCAGTGATGAGGATCGTAAAGAAAACATTCGTCGCATTGGAGAAGTGGCTAAACTATTTGTAGATGCTGGAACGGTTGTTTGTACGGCGTTTATCTCCCCTTTTAAAGAGGATCGCGACCGTGTACGTGAGTTGGTTGAGGAGGGGGAGTTTATCGAAGTTTACGTTCGTTGCTCCTTAGAGGCATGCGAGCAACGTGATCCTAAAGGTTTATATAAGAAAGCTCGTGCTGGTGAGATTCCTTCCTTTACAGGTATTAGCTCACCGTACGAAGAACCAGAATCCCCAGAGCTAATTATTGACTCTGATCAGCTTTCAGTGGAGGAATCAATTGAAACGATTATAACTTATTTAAAAGAAAATGAAATTCTATAAGAGGTTATTCAAAAAGGGAGTTTTTCCCTTTTTGAATAACCTCGAAGCAATGTGTGACATCTTTTAAGTCTTGTGGTGAGTGCTTTTCTCGCCATAAGACGCGTACAAACGGAGTCATTCCATTTTTTCTTTTTAAACAAGCCTCTACTATGCTTTTAGGCTACGTGCTTACGTTTATTGATGGACAGCACGAAGAGCTTCATTTACATCAATTTCTCCGTAGCCGTAATAAGGGTCATAGCCTTTTGTTCCTAAATCAGTTGATGTATTCGTTATAATTTGATAGATGTCATCATTTGAGAGCTGTGGGTTGTTAGAACGTAGCAAAGCGGCCAATCCAGAAACATGTGGCGCTGCCATTGAAGTACCAGACATGACGACATAATGATTATTTGGGAAGAGACTCGGAATATGTTCACCAGGTGCTGTTACGTCAATATGATAACCGAAATTTGAGAAGAATGCTCGATTTCGCTTATCGTTCACAGCAGCAACAGTTAATACCTCAGGGTAACGTGCTGGATACATAGGGTCTTCGACGTTATCGTTTCCTGAAGCGGCAATTAGGACAACATCTTTTTCATAGGCATAACGTATGGCGTCGTATAGTAATTCGGATGAATGATAGTCGCCGAGACTCATGTTAATGACATTTGCACCGTGATCGACAGCCCAATAAATTCCTTTAGCGACTTCGTATGATGAGCCCTCTCCTTCTTCATTTAATACTTTAATAGGTATTATATAGCTATCCCAAGAAACACCAGCGATTCCCGTTATATTATTCGTTAATGCAGCAGATATACCTGCTACATGAGTTCCATGTCCATGTGTGTCGTTAAAGTCATCACTGTCATCTAACGCATTGTATCCATTAATAAGCTTGTCTTTTAAATCGGAATGATTAGGATCGACACCTGTATCTAATATAGCGATCGTCATTTGCTCACCATTAGAAAAATTCCATCCTTGTTCAACTTCGATTTGGTTTAAGTTCCATTGGTATGGCTTGAAAAATTCATCATTTGGTTCCACATTACTTAATTGACGAGTAGTAGAGACAGGATTTGCAATAGTACTGATTTGCTTTGATAACGTGTAATTCGGTTCAACAATAGCAAGGTGACGATCATTTTTTAAGCGGTTGATGAATTCGATCGTATCATCTTGTTTGGATTCAATAAGAAATAAAGGGTTCTTATTTTCAAGAATTGTCAGTTCCGGCTGGTCAGCAAACCAAATTGATGCAGTTTCTTTATCACGGAACTTAATAACTGCTTGATGTTCGATGTATTCTCTTTCTAAATCAATCGTTTTATGATCAGAATGAACATAAATATTCCAACCGAGCTCAGGGACTGTTTCGGATTGTAGATCGTTCGGTAAATCATCAGTCGTTCTCCATTCAACATCTGGGTTGTTTCCTGAAATGAAAAAGGACCCATTTGTATCAGCTACAGAAGCAAGATCTTCCATATAATCTTGAATAAACGTGAGATCGACTTCTCCGATAACGATTCTATTATCAGAAAGAGTTTCACCGATCATCATGTAATGTGTACCATCTGCGTTGTATGGATCAGAAAATAAGCTCTTGTGATGTCGGTGTGTAAGTTCGCCTGGGTTGATTTCTTTTAATGTACCTGCTTGTACAATTATTTCATCGTTTTCAACGATAGCGAAGCTTTGGAAATGTGGATGTTCGGATAATTCTTCTTTGAAGTTCTCATAGTACTTACGATCTGAAAAGTCTTGCTCGGACCAACGTTGAAGCTGTTCGGATAATTGATTGATAAAAATTGACGTTGACAATGCCAAATCTTCCGCTAATAAATGGTCAATGGCTGTGGATTCAATTTGTTTTTTGATATCAATTTCTTGCACAGAGAAGGGAGGTTCTGTCATAAAGGTTTGTTTAATAATAAATAGACCAAGTCCGAAAATGGTCAGGATGATGGCACCTGTTATGAATCGTTTCACTTGCTAACACCATCCTTATGAAAAAAGTAAGCCATCCATATCTCATCTACATATTGAGAGTGAATAAATGCTTGCTCTCGTTGAATACCTTCAATCACAAATCCTACCTTCTCATAAAGCTTGACAGCTACATCATTAGATGAAAAAACGGTTAAACACAATTTGCGTAGCTTGTTCAGACGACACCATTCTAGTGTATAATTCATCAACTGTTTGCCGATTCCTATACCTTGAGCATCCTCGTAGAGCCATGTCCGAAACATGCCTGTATGGTGCTTCATTTTTAATTCTCCACGAATGACACGAGCGATTCCTCTGGCGACACCGTCTAACTCTACAACCGTGTACATATTGTTTGATTGTTGCATATGTTGAATGAACTGTTTTTCTTCATCTACAGTTCGGACTTGTTCCTTTTGTAAATAGGTTCCTTCATTTATAATACTTTCAACGGATGATACAATATTTTCGGCATCTTGAATAGTTGCAGGTCGAAGCCGAACGAAACGACCATCTTTTGCGGTAAATGTTGTTACGAATCGATCTTCCATTTGTTTGATCATGAATGCTCCTCCTCTACTGGATGCCAAAACCTCTCGTGATCGTCATCGATGTTTGTATGAATGAGGTGTGACATTGGTACAATGTTAATTTCTTTTTCTTTAAGTAAAGGCAGGCTTTCTGAAATACCTTTATATGTCTCGTCTCCTTCAATTCCAACGTGACCTATAGCAATGGCTGTTTTTTTCTTTTGAGCGATTGCGAGTAGTTTGACCATTTGTTTTGAAACGTGTTTGTGGGAAGAATGTGTATCGTCCAAGAAAAGGTCTCGGCTAGCATATGGAATATTCATTTCCTCTGCTAGTGTGGGAATAAGTGATTTAGGACTTGTTCCGCTATCAATAATATATAAACCGTGTTCTTTAACAACTTCGAGTATCGTTCGCATAATCTGTTCATCTTCAACAATTTTTGAGCCCATATGATTGTTTATCCCCTTAGCATATGGAACATTGTCAATTGCATCGTTCACTCTTTTTCGTATTTCTTTTTTAGACAAATTACTCGTAATCGCTTTTTCACCTAACCAAGAAGTTTTACCTTTTTTAGGTTCCATAGGTAAGTGGATCATCACCTCGAGACCTACTGAATGAGCGAGTTCGGCTTGCTCAGTTGATTGCTCTAAAAAAGGCATTATTGCAACGGTAATGGGGATATCCCCACTGAGGAAGGAATCAACACCTTTAACAGGTCCTCCGAAATCGTCAATGATAATAGCAACGTTATGAACGTCCTGAGCCAATGAATGGGACGTCGTATACATAAAGTTGTAAAAAGTAAATATGATTAGAGACGTGAGAAATACTCGTTTCATTTTCTTTCCTCCTGTATTCGAGTAAACAACGGGTTACGTGTAGTTTGTCACAGTTGTTCCTAAATATGAGAATGAACTATACAAAAAACAAGCATTACGTGAAATGCTTGTTTTTTGTATAGAGAAATGTATAATCAAAAGATTATGAAAATTCTCTACGTGTATGATGTTTTTCGTCAACATTATTTGCGCATCTTGAAAGCGGCATTTAACTGACCACGAAGCATGCGTTCGCGAACTTCCTTTTTCTTTAATTGCTTCTGCTCCATTCGTCTAATTTCAAATGTTTGCATTCCATCTTCCATCTTATTTGCAATATCTACTAACCGTTCGACGTCCAAAAAGGAGTACTTTCTCGTACCTCCCTTTGTACGTTCGGGGTATACAAGCTTTCTTTCCTCATAATAACGAATTTTTCTCTCCGACAGTCCTGTTAGTTCACTCACTACTCCTATTGTGATGACCTTTTTATCTTTATACGATGATGACATCCTTTCCACCCCACAACTTTTCTGCTTGAATGTCTAATCTTTTCTTATATAGTAGCACATCTTTTTAATCATCATGATATCTTATGTCAGATTATCTAACATTTTTTATTGTCAGTTTAAATATAAGTCGATAAAGTAGTACAATAGCGCCAGCGTTAGCGAAGGTCGTTGATGAGAATGGAAGTCTATACTATAATTGATTAAATAGATAAAAATAGTAGGTTTAGAATGTGGGGCGGATTGGATGAATAATGGCTATGTATATTTAGTAGGTGCAGGACCTGGAGATATTCGTTTAATGACGATAAAAGGACAGCAATGTTTAGAGAAGGCGGATGTGGTTTTGTATGATCGTCTTGTCAACCCGTTATTACTTGAACAAACAAAACCAGATATTGAGCTAGTTTATTGTGGGAAATTACCAGATCGTCATACTCTTAGACAGGAAACGATACAAGAATTGTTAGTAGATTATGCTAAAAAGGGCAAAATCGTTGTTCGGTTAAAAGGGGGAGACCCAAGTGTGTACGGTCGTGTCGGTGAGGAAGCTGCAGCGTTAGAAGCAGCGGGGGTACAATATGAAATTATTCCTGGCATTACAGCTGGGATAGGAGCTTCAACTTATGCAGGTGTACCTGTTACGCACCGTGAATATGGCGCTTCATTTGCGATTGTCACTGGTCATGATCAGTCGAAGAATGGACAACCTCAAATAGATTGGAAAGCATTAGCAACTGGAATTGATACAATTGCCTTTTATATGGGTGTCAAAAATTTACCTTATATTTGTGAACAATTAACAATAAACGGCCGGAACCCAAGTACACCCGTTATGCTCATTCAATGGGGAACACTTGGTAAGCAACGTGTTTTGACAGGGACATTACAGACGATTGTGAATAAAGTGATGGAAGAAAAATTTACGAATCCGGCTATTACACTTGTTGGAGATGTGACAAAATTACGTACGAAAGAAAGCTGGTTTGAATTACAACCACTTTTTAGCAAACATATCTTATTTGCTCGTACTTCTAATGGAAAAAGCACAATAGCGAATCAATTACGCGATTATGGGGCAGATGTATTCGAATTTCCGCGAATACAAATGAATGATTACACAAATGAACCCCCGTTCCCATATGAACAATATGAGCATATTATTTTTCATGCAGAAGAGAGTGTAGATTGGTTTTTTCGAGAGTTACAGCGTAAGCGCATAGATATTCGCTCAATCCATGCTTCCTTCTACGGAGCATCAAAAAAGTCACTACTACGTATTCAATCGTATGCATGTCTTTCCTATTCGTTAAATCAATTACAAAAAGGTGGAAAAAGACTTGTTATAGGGCCAGATTCAATTATAAAGAACGTGTTAACAAGACAAGAACGTTATGGAGAGCATGATTGTCTTATCTCACATGCTTTGACAGTGGTTCATCAAACGAATGGGACTTGTCGACGTTTACTTGAAGAAGATCGAATCGATACGATTATTTTTCCGAGTGCAGAGTCAGTGCGGGTCGTTACAGAGCAAATGGCTGATCATGATCAAACTCCTTCTACGTTATCGCAAAGAGCGGAGATTATTTGTTTTGGGCCTGAATCAAAGAAAGTGGCTGAACAATTAGGCTATCGTGTTGATCATAGTTTAGTTAAACCGGCGTTTGATGCGTTATTACATGCATTACAATAAAAAGAGAAGGTGATGAAATGCAAGCGATATTGTATGTTGGTCATGGGAGTCGTGTACAAGCAGGGAATGATGAGTTACTCGCTTTTGTTGAGAAAGCTAAAAGCGCTCAACCAAATGTAGCAATTCAAGAATGCTGTTTCTTGGAACTTGCAGAACCTACGATTGATCAAGGCGTGGAATCCTGTATTAAGCAGGGAGCTACAGATATTGCTGTACTTCCTGTTCTTCTGCTTACTGCAGGCCACGCTAAGGTTGACATTCCAGAAGCTATTGATGAGATCAAACGTAGGTATCCACATATTACATTTACTTACGGTAAGCCAATTGGAGTGGAACAAACTGTTGTTCATATCATTCAAGATCGACTTGCTGCAGCAGGTTTAAAGCTCGGAGATGACCGTCCACGTTATGAGGATCGTCAGCCTGTGTCTATTCTACTAGTTGGGCGTGGAAGTAGTGATCCAGATAATACGAGTGATTTAATGAAGATAGCACGTTTAGTTTGGGAATATACCCCTGTGTCAGAAGTAGAAGTTTGCTTTTTAGCTGCAGCTCATCCGACAGTTGAGGAAGGTCTACAACGCCTTCAACGATTTGAGTTTCAAACAACATATGTCGTCCCTTATTTATTATTTACAGGTGTACTCATGAAAAGCTTGCAGGAAATGCTTGATGATTGGTCTGAAATGACAGATCGAACGTTTATCTTATGTAATTATTTAGGATTTGATGACCAATTAATTAAAGTTCTTGCAAGACGCGCTGAAGAAGTGTTAAACGATGATGTACAAGTGAGTTGTGATACATGTCAATTTCGTTTAACTTATGCCAATAATGGAGGCTAAATCTTAATGAAACGTCTACCGATAGTATTAGGGTTTGAAGGTAAGAAGGCAGTAGTCGTTGGAGGAGGACGTGTAGCAGCAAGGCATGTAACAAAGCTAATTAACGCTCAGATGAAAGATATCATCGTCTATTCTCCAACCGTTCATGATGAACTCATTGTTCATATTAACAATGGAGCAGTGACATGGATCAAAGAGACCATTCTCGAACCTAGAAGCTTCTCTGCAGATTTTCTTTTGCTCACAACACCAAATGAAGACCTACATAGGAAACTTTATCAATACAAAAAGCCCTATCAGCTTGTCTACGTTGCGACTGACCATGAGTTAAGTGATATACATTTTCCTTTAACGATCAGAAGAGGGGCTTTAACGATAGCTCTTACAACAAATGGGAGTAGTCCACTTTATACGAAGCGGATAAAACAGATGATTGAACAAAATTTAGATGATCATATTGAAGAGGATTTAGCATTTTTGTATGAGGTTCGTTTGCGTTTGAAACAGATGAACATTTCGAAGGAAAAGCGTCAAACACTATTAAAAATGGTCATTTCAGATTCTGTTTTAAGGAGGTCGGATCGTCAGTTATATGTCGAAGAGCTTATAAGAAATAAGGTTTTTGATGGAACAAATGATGAATATGATAATCAAAGATAAAAATTCAAAGATAGCTTTTGGACCTTCGGATAGGAGGGCACTGAAAAAGTTTGACTTTAACCTTTTTCAATGCTCCTTAAGTATTTTAACTTATTAATTGTATAGGCTTGGCCTGATAAAGGAGAGGCTTTTCTACTATACTATTTTGCTTCTATGATCGCTTTTCGTCGTATTTGGAAATTTCTTCTAAAGAGGGAACTTTACCATGTGGATTTTGTGCATTTTTTCGCTTGCGAAATTGTCGGTCTTTTTGACTTTTCGATTGTGTCACCATCTTCATCTCCTTTTAGATGTTTGATATATGTTAGTATTTGATGGGTGAGAGAACTTTATTCATTGACTATTTTTGAAGTAAGTACTGTAACAATCAACAAGGCCACTGTTAAGTAATCAGTGGCCTTGTTTGCTAAGAAAAGACCGCTACCGCGGTTTTTCTTAGTTTACTTTTTAAATGACAGTCGAGCAATTGCATCATGCTGATGAATCGATTCTTCGTTACGACATTCAATATCAAATGATTGGATATGTTCATGTTCGTACAAATCTGATGCAACAAGGCGAATAAGGTCTTCAACAAAACGAGGGTTCTCATATGCACGTTCCGTGACTGCTTTTTCATCAGGTCGTTTTAAGACAGGGTATAATATCGAGCTAGCATTACTTTCAGCAGCTTCTAATAAAATAGCTTTCCAATCAACATTTGCACTGTCATCTACTCGTACACTCATTGTGACAAAGCCTCTTTGATTATGAGCACTATACTCACTAATTTCCTTCGAACAAGGACAAAGTGTTGTAACAGCAGCTTTCATCCTTATTTCTGACGTATAGCCTGCTTTTTCGTCAAAATGAACATTATAGGTGATATCTGCATGAGCCATGCCTTCCTTTTGCATAGAAGGGCTTGTTTTCGTAAAGAACCACGGAAATTGAACTTCGACATCTGCTGCTTGTTGCTTCATCTCTCGTGCCAAAATCGCTGAAAACTCTCTTAGTGACTCAAGAGATAGCAAATGGGATTGAAAATAAAGATGTAGCTGTTCGGTTAAACGACTCATATTAATGCCTTTAAAATTTTGTTCAAGACTTGTTGTCATAGCAAAAGTTGCAGTAGTCGTTTGTGTAGTCGGAGCTAAGTCGGATTCAATCATAACAGGGTACTTTACATCCGAAATCCCTACCTGTTGAATAGGAAAATAAAAATCATCAGGTTTATTTTGAAGGTCAGGCATCTTTTCCTTTTCTGTTGGTTTTGTTCCTACTATAGGGTCTACTGAACCAAAATGACGGTGACGCTCTGCCTTTGGTGGTAATTGTTTCATAACATATCAACTCCTGATTAATAAGTAGCATATATTTTACATTAAAAAGGTATTTCCTCATTATTCTAACTTAAAACTCAACTTTATACTGAGTTTGGATAAAGATTACTAGAACAAATTTATGCTACCATATTCAGCTGAAATGTGAAACAGATTTGCTTAACAATGTCTCTCTATTTACAGAATTTAACCTTCATATTACACTACAAAAGTACTTAGAAACAATTAAGTGTAAAAAAAGGAAGTGAGAAATTTGAAAAAGGGAACATGGATATTCATTAGTTTGGCGGGTATTCTTTTAATAATTGGGTTCACATTACCTATTACTGTACATCCTTCAGCTGACACAAGAACGATTGTAGACCATACGTTACATGTATACAGTGCTCCTGAATGTTTTGATCAAGCAGATTTAACGAATAATTTAGAGGAAACGACCTATCAGAATGCAAATGAATTAGAGTATGAAAGTGAATCAAGCTGTACCGATGATGTGTTCGGTAGCGAAAAGAAACCTCTTTTAATAGCCATTTTTAATTGAAACCTTGAGGTTCTGCTATGATTTTAGACGATGTGCTGGATAAGATTAGTTGATCATTTGTCATACGTTGTGAGAAAGTTAGAAGCGATAAAAAGCACCTGATAGCCTTTTGCGTATCATCGTTGATTGTGATATATTGAGAATGTTCTAATAACTTATCAAACGAGTAGAGAGAAGACATTTGAGGGAGCTGGAGACAAACAATGAAAGTTGCAAAATTTGGAGGAACATCAGTTGCGAGTGCCGAACAAATTAAGAAAGTAGCAGCTATTGTGGCTGATGACTCTGAGCGGAAAGTGATCGTCGTATCTGCACCAGGAAAGCGTTATAGTGATGATACGAAAGTAACGGACTTATTAATTGCATTAGGAGAAGCATGTTTAGAAAAAGGCGAAGTAGAAGCCGAACTACAGGCTGTTGTTTCTAGATATGAAGACATTGCAGATGGACTTGATTTGGGGAAAGAGATTGTCGCAACGATTGAAGCGGATTTACGTGATCGTTTAACTTTCGACCGTAATCGGCCAGAATCATTAATGGATTTAATTAAAGCGAGTGGTGAAGACAATAACGCTAAATTAATAGCTAATTATTTTCAGCGAATTGGTTTAAATGCAACTTATTTAAACCCTCAAGATGCAGGACTTCTTGTAAGTGATGAGCCAGGTAATGCGCAAGTCTTACCAGAAACCTTCGAGCACCTTGGGAAATTAAGAGATTCTGATGAAATTATTGTGTTTCCTGGATTTTTCGGGTACTCAAAGGAAGGAACTCTTGTCACTTTTCCAAGAGGAGGATCAGATATTACAGGATCGATTGTTGCAGCGGGGACGAAGGCCGATTTATATGAAAATTTCACAGATGTCGATTCGGTTTTTGCTGCGAATCCAAACGTTGTCGATAACCCAGTTAAAATTAAAAAAATGACGTATCGTGAAATGCGTGAATTATCGTATGCAGGTTTTTCTGTATTTCATGATGAAGCGTTAATTCCAGCATTTAGAAATCGGATTCCAGTTTGTGTGAAAAATACGAATAATCCTGCTTCAACGGGAACAATGATTATGTCTGAGCGTGAGTATTTCTTAAGCCCTGTTATTGGTATTGCTGCTGATGAAGGGTTTGCAACGATATATGTACGTAAGTATTTAATGAACCGTGAAATAGGTTTCGGACGAAAGCTACTTCAAATTCTTGAGGATGAAGGGTTATCATATGAACATATGCCTTCAGGTATTGACGATACGTCCGTTATCGTACGTCAGCATCAATTGACAACAGAAATTGAGGAACGTATTATTGATCGTATTCAAAAAGAATTGTGTGTCGATGATGTTTACTTTGAACATGATTTTTCAATGGTTATGATAGTAGGAGAAGGAATGCATAATACGGTTGGTGTATCAGCACGAGCAACGGCAGCATTAGCACGAGCAAGTGTAAATATCGAGATGATCAACCAAGGTTCATCGGAAGTCAGCTTAGTACTAGGAGTTCATGCCGAGGATACGGATCGCGCCGTTCGCGAATTGTATCAGGAGTTCTTTGGTGGCGCAGATGAATCGATCGAATAATTACGGAAAAAAAGGACCTGTATGAGTATTTGTTCATGCAGGTTTTTTTGTTCTGGAAAGAGAATATGTAAAAAGAAGTTTAATGAGGGGGATCATTCATTATGGAGGAGATCGTCATAAGCGATGATAAATCATTATTAGATAGGGAAGTGATCTATCGATTTCTGGCTAGCAGCTATTGGGCGAATAAAAGAAGAAGAGAAACGATTAATCAATCAATTGAGCAATCCATTTGCTATGGTGTTTATGATGGGGGGAGACAAATTGGTTTTGCGAGAATTGTGACAGACGAAGCTACTATGTATTGGTTATGTGATGTGTTTATTGATGAACATTATAGGGGGAAAGGAATAGGCATGCAACTAATTGATGAGATCGTGCATTCTGATAAATTAGCTCATTTATTTGGCTATTTAGGAACGAAAGATGCACATGATTTTTATCAAGCATTTGACTTTCAGTTAGAAGAGGAAAAGGTTATGACACGTATTCCTAATTTTCCAAGAAACAAAATGTAAATAGAGGATGTGTCAGAGCGAGAGGTTCTCATGACACATCCTCATCCTTTATATGTTTTATTTTGGTTCAGACATTTTTTTTAACAGCATCTTCATTTCAGAAAGCTCCTGTTTCACTTCGGACAACTCCTTCTTGACCTGATCTTCTTCTTCCTCTAAGTTGGCTTTTTCAACATTTCCTACAATGACACCAATAAATAAATTAAAGATAATAAATGTACCAATTAAGATAAAAATGATGAAATAAAGCCATGACCATGGAATTTCGGCAAAAATAGGGCGCATGACACCACTAGCCCATGATTCTAGTGTGACGACTTGAAAGAGGGTTAGTAATGTTAATTGAAGATTACCGAAATATTCAGGTGCTGCATTGGCAAAAAGCATTGTTCCGATAACGGCAAAAATATAAAAGATGATACTCATTAAAATCATAATGTTCCCTAGCGCAGGAACGGTCATGAGAAGTGCATCTACAAGTCTTCTGAGCGATGGGATCACGGAAATCGCACGTAACACACGGAGAACTCGTAATATCCGTAATACGGTAATAAAGTGAGCTCCTGCAAATAGATGGCCAGCTGCTACAATTAAAAAATCGAACCAGTTCCAGCTACTTCGGAAAAAAGCGCGAGACGGCTTCGTTGCAATAAAGCGCATCGCAATCTCGATTGTGAAAATCCATAGTAAAATATAATCGACGGTGAAAAACCAGCTTTTGTATGAATCATATAATTCTGGGTATGTTTCTAAACCGACGATAATAGCGTTAATAAGGATGAAAATAATAATCGTCGTTGTAAAAGCTTTGTGAAAAACGATCTTTTGTATACGCCTCACAAACGGTGAGTTTGAATAGGTAGTTGGTTCGGTCATTTTATGGTTCTCCTCCAAAAACAAGCTGTCTTTATTCTACTAAAAATGGATTATGTAAAAAAGAGATATGCCTAAATTTATCGTTTGAAATGATTGACTAGAGAATGTACGTTCGTATATAATGCAAATTAGAAAGGGGTTGAGCGATTATATGCGATTTTTATTCGATGCTAGTCAAAATAATGGTGTCATTTTGGAAATCATTTATGAAGCAAAGGGAGGTTTATTATCTCAAAGAAGAATACGAATTAAGTCATATAACGATCAGCACTTTATCGCTTTTTGCTTAGAGCGAAAACAAACACGAATGTTTCGTATGGACCGTCTTCTTTCTATAGCTCCTATCAAACATGCTAAATAATTTCATACAATGAAAGACGGCAAAGGCCGCCTTTATGAATGTATTAGCTATATTTATTTGCCAAGCTCCTTGGAGCGTTTAATCGCTTTTGCGATCGCTTCTTTCATCGTTTCTTGACCATCATGGGAGCGTAATACGTTAATTCCTGCTTCGGTAGCACCATTAGGACTCATGACTTCCTCGTATAGCTCCTTTGGAGATTGATTTGTTGTTTGTAGTCTTTTTCCTACTCCAATGATCGTTTGAGCAATAAAAGGCTTCACTTCTTCAAGTGTTAACCCAGCCTCGATAGCCGCTGCTTCCATAGCTTCGGCAAAGTAATAAAAGTAGGCAGGACCACTACCAGCAATACCGGTAATGGAGTCAATTTTTTCTTCGAGAACGGTTGATACCATTCCAACGACTGAGAATAGATCTGATACTAATGATAAATCTTGATCTGTTGCAAACATCCCCTTTGAAATGGCAGTAGCTGATTCACCCACTTTTGCCGACGTATTTGGCATCGTTCGAACGACTTTTGCATCAAAGGTAAATTGTCCCTCAATCGTTGAAGTAGAAACTCCTGCTAATACAGATACGAGCAATTGTGATTCGGTGAAAGCATCTTGAATATCAGCAATCGCTTCTTTTATTTGCTTTGGCTTCATAGATAAAATAACAATGTCTGCTTGGCGCACAGCCTCTGCACGATTTGATGTTGTGCGAATTCCATATGTTCGGTGCAGCTCATCGAGTCGAATATGATTACTGAAATTTGTTGCGATAATCTGATTCGGTTGTACCTTTCCTTCTGATACTAGACCGGCAAAGATCGCCTCAGCCATTGCTCCAGCACCTAAAAATGTAATCGTTTTTCCTGCTAATAAATCACTCATTATTTCACCTGACCATTTCCATGTATAATATATTTCGTTGATGTTAATGCTTCTAACCCCATTGGTCCTCTTGCATGAAGCTTCTGCGTGCTAATACCGATTTCAGCACCAAAGCCGAATTCAAAGCCATCTGTAAATCGTGTTGAAGCATTATGATAGACAGCAGCTGCATCCACTTCATTAAAGAATTTTGCTACATGTTTCTCATCTTCACTTATAATCGCTTCAGAGTGCTTCGTTCCATATTTATAAATATGTTCAATCGCTTCATCAATCGAGGAAACGATTTTGATGGCCACTTTCAAGTCAAGGAACTCATCCGACCAATCTAATGGAGTCGCCTGTTCAATTCTGTTATCCATTGCTTGCGTTTTTTCATCCCCAACGAATGAAACGCCTTTATCAGCTAATTGTTTGACTAGACTCGAGAAATATTTTTTGGCCCATTCTTGATGAACGAGAATCGTTTCCGCAGCATTACAAACGGATGGCCGTTGTGTTTTGGCATTAACCGCAATGTCAATGGCCATTTCGTCATTTGCAGACTCATCAATATAGATATGGCAATTTCCAACACCTGTTTCTAATACAGGAATGGAGGCATTTTTAACGACAGATTGAATGAGGGAAGCTCCACCCCGTGGGATCAGTACGTCCAAATATTCATTAAGTGTAAACATTTCTCCTGCTGTTTCACGCCTTGTATCTTCTAATAGTTGAATAGCATCTATTGGTATTGTCGTTTCTTTTAAAGCGTTTTGGACGACTTTGACGAGCGCGATGTTCGAATGAATCGCTGATGAGCTGCCACGTAAAAGAACAGCATTTCCTGATTTTAAGCAAAGGCTAGATGCATCAATTGTTACATTAGGGCGTGCTTCATAAATCATTCCAATGACTCCTAGTGGTACACGGATTTTATCAATCGATAAACCGTTCGGACGCTTGAAATTAGTAAGCAATTGTCCAACAGGGTCTGATAGCTCAGAAACTTGCCGTAAACCTTCTGCCATATCATCCAAACGTTCAGAGGTTAGTGTTAAACGATCAATTAAACTTGTACTTGTGCCATTTTGGCGAGCGACTTCGATATCTTTTTCGTTTTCTTTAATGAGGAATTCCTTCTCATTAAGTAATGCATCAGCCATCTTTTGTAGTGCAGCATTTTTTTCTTCTGTTGTTTTTGTAGCAAGTAGTCGAGCACAATCCTTCGCTTTTTTTGCTTTTGTGATTAATTCACTCATTGTTTCATCTTCTCCTTTTCCTCTGGTACCCATTCATTGCGATGGATGACCACGGGTTGCTTTTGTTTTTCATTTTCACGTGATTCTTGTTGTGTTTTCTGATAGTTTATTAGTTCATCGAAGGTCATAGCAGCCTTTCCTTTGCCAATTAATTCATGCTTCTCATTCAAAACTCCAATGACTTCACCTTTGGTAAACGTTCCTTCAACTTGTTTAATACCTACAGGAAGTAAACTTTTACCTCGAGATAAGAGAGCTGTTTCTGCTCCTTGATCTACAGTCAGATAAGCGGTTGTCGTAGAATGTAAGGCGATCCATTGCTTTGACATCGGCATAACAGCTTCATGAGTGAATGAACCGATATACGTTCCATCGCCTTTACCTGAAAGAATATCAGTGAACATAGCAGGGTAATTCCCTTTCCCTATGAAGACATTTACTCCGAGAGATAAAGCGGTTTTAGCGGCGCTTACTTTCGATTTCATTCCCCCTGTGCCAACTTTCGAGCCTGATTCACCTGCAATATCCATAAGATCAGCTGTCAGTTGTGGAATGAAGTGAATTTTTTTAGCATGAGGATTCGTTTGTGGATTTGCATCATACAATCCATTTACATCGGTCATAAGGCATAATGTTCGTGCATGAATGAGCCCACTAACGAGTGCTGATAGCATATCATTGTCTCCAAATGTTAATTCTTCAATTGAAATAGAGTCGTTTTCATTAATGATTGGAATCGCTCCACGCTTTAATAATTCCGTTAACGTTGAGTAGGCATTTCCATACCGTGTTTGATCGGAAAAGTCTTGCCGAGTTAGTAAAAGCTGAGCAGGCGTAAGACCGTATTTAGTAAATTGATCTATATACGCTTGCATCAGTAAGCCTTGGCCGACTGCAGCAGCAGCTTGTTTCCCTTGGATCGTAATAGGTCGAGTAGGATAACCGATAGCACCGAAGCCTGCAGCGACTGCTCCTGAAGAAATCATAATTACTTCATGGCCTTCCTGCTTTAGCCTCGCAATTGCTTCAACAAAAAGGGATACTTTTTCCATACTTAGTGCACCTTGCTTTGTTGTTAAAGAGCTGCTACCGATTTTGACAACTAATCGTTGACGGCCCATAGTTCATCTCCTCATTCCTACATGGTTGCATGAATTTTCTAAAGGGAGTAACGTAAAAAAAAGCTCCTCCATCCTTGTTGAAAAGGACGAACGAACTGTATCCGCGGTACCACCTTTATTGACATTCAAGTTGAATGTCCACTTTAAAACCCGTAACGTGGGTGAACGGTCAATAGACTAGCTCGAGGGCAGGTTCAATTGATTAGCGGTGATGACCCTTTCAGCCGTTGGAGTCACTCTCTTTACACATAATCGTCATTTACTAATCCCTTTCATCGCTATTTTCTCCTATTTTGTTTATTATAAGAGAGAGCGAATACGAACGTCAACTGACTTTCGTTAGAAATAAGAAATTTTGGACAATTTATTTAGCTTTTTGGAGGTTTTAATGATGGATGGGAGAGTTGTTTGGATTACTGGGGCTTCAAGCGGTTTAGGCAAAGAAATTGCTTTGCAGGCAGCGAAGCAAGGTGATACGGTTGTTTTGCTAGCGCGCAGAATAGATAAGCTACTTAAGATTGAGAAAGAAATACAAAATGCGGGTGGAAATGCACATAGCTTTCAGCTAGATGTAGGAGATTTGGATAATCTAGAAATAGCGATTAATTCGATTATGAGTAAAGTAGGACGTATTGACGTGCTAATTAACAACGCTGGCTTTGGCGTTTTTGAACATTTAACGGATGTCGAGCTTGATGTAATGAAGGAAATGTTTCATGTGAATGTTTTAGGCTTAATCGCTTTTACGCGATATGTCGTTCCATATATGATCGAACAAAAGGGAGGACATATTATTAATATTGCCTCTCAAGCTGGAAAATTAGCTACACCGAAAGCGAGTATATATGCAGCAACCAAGCATGCTGTGTTAGGATTTACGAATAGTTTAAGAATGGAATTATCACCGAATCATATTCATGTTAGTGCTGTTAATCCTGGACCGATTCAAACGGACTTTTTCACAAGAGCTGATGAAGCAGGCTCCTACGTGAAAAGTGTTGAAAAGTGGATGCTTCAATCTAAAGATGTAGCTGAAAAGGTGATTCGCTTGATTAAAAAGCCAAAGAGAGAAGTTAATTTGCCGCGATGGATGGGAGTTGGCTCAACTATATACCAGCTGTTCCCGACATTAATTGAAAAATTAGCAGGTAAAAAATTAAGTCAAAAATAAATGTTATTTCTAATTTTGATTTGTAATATAGGAATAAACAACGTCGTGGATAATATCCATTAACGGAACAGAGTCATTTTGATGAAATTGTATGAGAATGGCTTGAAATAATTGGTCTTCTTCAATTGGGGTCATGACGATACCCATTTCGGGAGCGGAGTAAGATTGTGAAATAGTTCGTATTTTCTTTTTTATATATAGTGGTTCCATAGGAAAACGGACTCCTTTATGACATGAATTTTAGATGGAGAGTAGACTCATTGCATTAAAGTTGTTAAAAAACATGAAGCTTTTCTTTCGTTGGTCAGCATACTTATATGTTTATTCCTTCTATATTTTAACGAATGCCTTCCGCAAGTCAATGATAAAGATTGACAGTTTTATTTATTGCTTTTAAACTAATGAGTGATAATGTTTGATAAACCATTCATTGAATGAATGGATGTGGACTTTTCTAGGTATAACCTATTTTCACCACACACTTGCTCTAAACAAGTGTGTGGCTTTTTGCGCGGGAGGAGAGGTGTTTAAATGAAGCCTATTTGGTTTTATTCATTGATTGTATTTTTAGGAGGCTGCTGCTTTGGAGTATTATCAACCTTTGTGAAATTAGCTTATACGAATGGATTTACAATAGCTCAAGTAACAGGGTTACAATTTCTAATTGGTCTATTGCTCATTTGGGTGTTTGTTCCATTTGTAAAAAGAAAACGACTAACAAACTCGTTAAAAACGAAGATCATCTTATCCGGACTTCCAATGGGCTTAACAGGTGTTTTTTATTACCAGTCATTGCAAACAATAGATGCTTCGATTGCCATTATTCTGTTATTTCAGTTTGTATGGATTGGAAGTTTATTAGAATGGTTCATTGATCGGAAGAAGCCTAATCAATTACGACTCATGGCCATTGGTACGTGTATGATGGGTTCAATTTTGGCTGGCGGCTTCTTTATGAGTTCACTTGAATTAACATGGTATGGAATCATTTGGGGAGTACTTGCTGCTGTGAGTTTTTCCACATTTATTTATTTAAGCGGAAAAGTTGCTCATACGGTACCAGCTATTCAAAAGAGCGCTTGGCTAACAGCAGGAGGCTTTGTGATTGTCTTCATTATCTTTTTACCAACTTATATACGTGAAGGATTTCCACTTGAAACGATGGTTGCAGTTGCACCATACGGATTATTTTTAGGGCTATTTGGGGTACTATTACCACCACTGCTCTTTTCAATTGGAATGCCAAAGGTTGGTGGAGGACTCGGAACAATTTTATCTTCATCGGAACTTCCAGTGGCAATTTTGATGTCAACGATCATATTAAAGGAAACAGTTTCCATCGTTCAATGGATTGGCGTTGGTATTATTTTAGTAGGAATTGCGCTGGGGAATGGATTGCTGTCTCAGTTGGTCGGATTAAGAAAACGGCGCACCGTTATAAAGAATATTTAATTTATTCAAGCTTGTTTCAAGGAGTTATAGACTTTTTGAAACAAGCTTTTTAAAATTTAATAGATCAAGGATAATCCTAAGATTAACATGTTATGAATTCGTTGAATACGATAGCGTATAGTTCTATGTCCTAGCGGTATTGGAATACAATAAATAACGTATTTGTTAAGGAAGAATGAGTATTTTTCCTAGAAGGGGTGGATGATACGTGTGTGGTATTACTGGTTGGATAGATTGGAGATATGATTTACGTAATGAAACGAATGAAGTAACGAAGATGGCCAAAACGTTGAACCGTCGTGGACCTGATGATTTACGTGTATGGACGTCAGAGCATGTAGCATTTGGCCATGCAAGATTAATTGTAGTTGACCCGGAAAACGGTATACAGCCGATGACAAGAACATACAAAGGAAAAACATATACATTAGTTTATAATGGAGAATTGTATAATACGGAGGAGTTGCGGAAGGAATTGCTAGTAGCTGGTCACACATTTACAGGTCACTCTGATACAGAGGTCTTATTAAAATCCTATATCGAATGGGGTTATCAATGTTTAGAGAAATTAAATGGCATCTTTGCGTTTGCCGTTTGGAATGAACAAGACCAAAGTTTATTGCTAGCACGTGATCGATTAGGTGTAAAGCCACTCTTCTATACGGTACGACATGGATGTTTGCTATTCGGATCTGAGCTAAAGGCTTTGCTTGCCCACCGGAAAATTCAACCAATTATTAAGGCGGATGGTCTCGCAGATATTGTAGGCTTAGCTCCTTCACGCACTCCTGGCCATGGAATTTATGATGAAATCGAAGAGCTTAGACCAGCTCATTTGCTGATTTATGACCGGAATGGAGCAAAAATTAGTCGTTATTGGTCGCTTAAAAGTAAAAAGCATTCACATACAGTTGAGGAGACAGCAGAATATATTCGATATTTATTAGAGGATACAGTGGAGAGGCAGCTAGTAGCTGATGTACCTGTTGGGATGTTTCTTTCAGGGGGCGTTGATTCAAGTGCATTAACCGCATTAGCCGCCAAGGTCTATGAAAAGCAAGGAAAAGGACCGATTCGCAGTTACTCAGTCGACTATGATGAAAATGATAAATATTTTCGTGCAAATGATTTCCAACCGAATGAAGATGCTCCTTGGGTGAAAGAGGTTTCAAATGCAGTAGGTACACATCATCAAAATAAAGTGATTTCGATTGAAGAGCTAGCTGCTCGCTTGAAAGAGGCTGTTCATGTTCGGGACCTTCCAGGCATGGCGGATGTCGATTCATCACTATTATGGTTTTGTCATGAGATTAAAAAAGACGTGACGGTCGGTTTATCTGGAGAATGTGCGGATGAAATCTTTGGTGGGTATCCGTGGTTTCATAAGCCAGAAGTGATGTATATCGACGGCTTTCCTTGGATGCGATCTATTTCGGAAAGGGAAGGGCTACTAAATGATAAATGGAAGAAAAAGCTTAACTTAAAGCAATACGTCTATGATCGCTATAAGGAAACGGTCAATGAAACACCTCGATTTGAAGCAGATACGAAGGAAGAAGCACGGAGAAGAGAAGTTTCATATTTGAATATTATTTGGTTTATGACCAATTTATTAGACCGAAAAGATCGTATGAGTATGGGAGCGAGCTTGGAAGTTCGAGTACCCTTTTCAGATCATCGCTTAGTAGAGTATGTATGGAATATACCGTGGGAAATGAAGAGATTACATGGTCGAGAGAAAGGGATTTTAAGAAAAGCATTGGAAGGTCTTCTTCCAGATGATGTATTGTATCGTAAGAAGAGCCCTTATCCGAAAACATACCATCCTCACTATACGAAAGCTGTGCAAGAGGAGATGAAGAAAGTACTCATGCAAAAGGATGTTGCTTTATTTGAGTTTATTGATAAAGACTCATTGAAAACAGTAGCTGAAAATGGGGGCTTCGATCAAAATGTTCCTTACTTTGGTCAGTTGATGGCAGGACCTCAGCTTCTTGCTCATTTTATTCAAATGAATGAATGGCTAAATCACTATAACGTACAAATAAAAGAATAATTAATAAAAAGGTTTCTTAAGCATGAATCGCTTAGGGAACCTTTTTATTTGTTAAAATTGATATAATTAATGAGACAGTCAGTATTTGAAAAAATTATTTTAATATTGAAGTGTATGTTGCATATTTGAACCAATTTTAATGAAAAGATTAGGTTTATGATCATGTAAAAACGTATAATAAAAAGTGATGGAATTCGTAAAATGGCCTTCCGTTCTTGTAGTAAGAACGGTATGTTCTGTAACCGTGAGCAGGACTAAGAAAATGCCAATAATTTTGAAGAATGAAAATTTCTTAAGACCTTCTTCTGAGATCATCATTAATGGTAATATATGATAATAATAAACAGTTAATTAAAAGAGGAGTGGTTTTCGTTGAATAAACGTATCGCAATTGTGACAGGAGCTGGAAAAGGAATAGGTAAGGCGATTGCGATTGCTTATGCAAACAGAGGTTTCCAAGCGATTGTCGTTGATGTAAACGAGTCGGATGCTATTGAAACTGTACAATTCATTGAAGATCATAATGGAGAAGCAGAGGCCATTTATTGTGATATTAGTCATGTAGGGGATATTCAAGCATTAGTAAAGAAAGTGAACAGATCGTATGGAAGAATTGATGTGCTTATTAATAATGCTGGTGTGTCACAATTTAATTCTCCTTATGAGCTTACGGTTCAAGAATGGGATCGAGTCTTAAATACGAATGTACGGGGAGCATTTTTTTGTTCACGAGAAGTAGCTAAGGTTATGAAGCAACATGGTGGAGGCTCAATTGTTAATATTGCTTCTACGAGAGCATTCATGTCTGAACCGCACTCAGAAGTGTATGCAGCTTCAAAGGGGGCGATCGTTTCTCTTACGCATGCACTAGCTGCCTCATTCCAAGACGACTTGATTCGAGTGAATGCAATTAGCCCTGGTTGGATTCATACTGGAGATGAGAAGAGCTTACGGCAGAAAGATCATGATCAACATTTTTCAAAAAGAGTTGGCAAGCCGGAAGATATCGCAAATGTATGTTTATTTCTTACAGATGAGGGGAATGAGTTTATCAATGGAGAAACGATTATAATTGATGGGGGGATGACACGGAAGATGATGTATGAGCAATAAACTTTACAATATGTTAAAGTGATTCAATATCAAACTATTTGACATTGAATTATCGTCGCGTTACAATCAAAATAGTAAAAAGAATTGATACGTTCTTTTTATGCTCATATAATTCAGTATTGTATTATATGACTTCAAATTAAAATAAAAATGTTTGGGAGGAATTTTCAAATGTCAGTAAAGTTAGCAGTTATTTATTACAGCTCATCAGGTACTAATTATAAACTTGCCAATTGGGCTAAAGAAGGTGGGCAAGCAGCAGGTGCTGAAGTGAAAGTTTTAAAAGTACCAGAACTTGCACCTCAAGCTGCGATTGATTCTAATCCAGCATGGAAAGCACACTTAAAAGAAACAGCAAATGTACCTGAAGTTACACTCGATGATCTGGAATGGGCAGATGCAATTGTATTTAGTGCTCCAACGCGTTTTGGTAACGTCCCTGGTCAATTAAAGCAGTTCCTTGATACGACAGGTGGATTATGGGCTGAAGGAAAACTAGCTAATAAAGCAGTAAGTGCCATGTCGTCAGCTATGAATCCACATGGTGGTCAAGAGAAAACGATTCAAGCTATTTATACAACAATGTATCATTGGGGTGCGATTATTGCAGCGCCAGGTTATACAGATCCGGTGACATTCGCAGCTGGAGGTAATCCTTATGGTACGAGTGTTACGGTTACACAAGACGGTGAATTGGTTGAAGATGTTCAGGAAGCAGTGAAATATCAAGCGAAACGTACAGTCGATGTAGCAAAAGCATTACAGTCATTATAAAAATACATGACAGAACAACGAGACGATTCAATCGTCTCGTTGTTTTT